>CALGBT010000550.1 GCA_937884235.1 uncultured Pseudomonadota bacterium | reverse complement strand
CGTCCCGCAACGTGGGCTCGGCTCCCATGAGGTCGATCTTCATGCGCTTGCCGCCATCCATGAACGAGAGGATGTCGGCCATGGGGAGGTCCTGCTCTTCGTACTCGTTGGCGCTGGCCAGACAGATGGGGCAGTTCATGTTGCAGCGGCCGGTCAGGCGCAAAATGTAGTCCCGCTGCCGGTGACCATCAGGGAGGACGCTGAAGTAGTAGTTCACCAGTTCTTCGTAGTAGGCAGGGTCGATGGCAATCAGGGCACGATTGCTGCCGTGCTCCGGGCAGAGCTTCTCGATGAATACCCGGCCACCATCTTCCACGACTTTGGCGGGAACCATCTCGATGCACACGGGGCAGGTGCCCCGGGTCTCTCGAAGCACCCTGCTCATGCGCGTCCTCCCGGCGGGGAGAGGCGTCTCGCCAGCTTCTCGGACAGTTCCAGGCTCTCTTCAATGCAGTGGTCCATATTGTTGTACCAAAACTTACCCAGTCGCCCGGCGGCGTAGAGGTTGTTGTAGCCCTTCAATTGGGACTGAAAATGCTCCAGGTCCCGACGATAGCCGAGCTTGTAGATGGGGTATGCCGTGGGGAACGCTTCCGGATGCACAGAGATTACTTCACGGTCCGTGCGCAACAAATCAACATGCTTGAGATCCCGCATGATGCGGTCCAGGTACTTGTCCGGATCGCTGTAGATTTCGTCGTCGACGCGGCAGGAAACTTCGACGCAGTAAGAACGCTTGTTGCCCGGGGTTGAGTTCGGGCTGAAGCGGTCGGGAATGCTTACGCGGGAGAAGAAGATGTCCGGGTCGCCGTGGTAGCACCACTGGAAGTCGAAGGCCTGGCCTTCCGTGAGGCACATGTTGTAGCAGACCAGAGCGAGGTAATCGAGGTTGGGTTGCTCCAGCCCCAGGGCCTCAGCCATGGAGTGAACAGTTCCCGTCCAGACCACCAGCGAAGGCTTGATCGTCTGCCCGCCGGCGGCAAGTTTAGTGATCGTCCCGTTCTCTATTTCCAGGTCAGTTGCCTCGGTACCTAGCAGAACTTCTCCGCCCTCTCGCTTGATGTACTCGGCCAGGAGATCGGTGAAAACACCGCAACCGCCGCGCGGGTAGATGAACTTCACCTCCGGCACGTTGCCGGGCAGAATCGTGTTCCAGACGAGCTGCCAGAGGCTGTTCATCTTAAGGCGTTTGTCGATGATGGCCCGATCAACTCCGGTGGTTGCCCAGTCCCGGTCAGTGAGCTCTGGAGTAATCCCCAGGAACTTCGATGAGTACCCCTCGAAGAAATGCTTGTAGAGGGTGGTGCCGTACATGTTCTCGATCTGGTCGCGGAAGGATACGGGGTTCTCTTTGCGGTAGAGCAAGACGAGGTCCAACATCACTTGTGCCGCGATGCGAGGCGGGAAGTGGAGGAGCAGCTCTTTGGGCCGCAGCGGCCAGGGGTAGTAGTGGCCAGCGAAATGGACCTGGCTGTTGCGGTCGATTTCGAGATAATCGCTGCCCAGGGTCTCCCGCACGAATCTAACTACTTCTTCCTTTTCGCTGTGGAAGCGGTGGGGGCCAATGTCGAAGGTGAATCCATCGTAAGTAAATGAGCGGGCCAGCCCCCCAACGTAGTCATCCTTCTCTACCACAACGGTGCGAAATCCCCGCATGGTCAGCATGGCTGCCAGGGAAAGACCGGTTATGCCAGCTCCAATAATGACTACGGGGTTATCTTTTGCGGCAGTCATTTCAGTAGTGCTCCCACCCAGTTGAGTCCAGTGCCAATATCAAGGCCGTATAGCAGATTGTACTCCGTGAAGCAGGCCGCCAGGCAAGCGTTGCAGTTGGGGACCTGAAGGGCATCAAATGCCCCCTTGAAACCCAATTCGCGCACGTTGGGCGGATTCTCCATTTCGTCGACGAAGAGCGAGCAGGGATACATGCTCCCGTCAACGTCGACGTTGCAGTAGAGGCGCCCCGCCAGACAGGGGGGATACTTGCCGAACGACGGATAACGATTGACGGTGAAATCGGGCCAGGTCGCCAGTAGCTTCAAGTAGCCCAGGGATGAGGCGATGGGCGCCCCCTCCTGCTTGCGGGCGATCAACAGTTCCGCCACCGCTCGCAACTCATCGTCGCTGGCGTAGAGGCCCTTGTTGCAACCAATCTCGTCATTGTGGTGCAGCACCTGGAAGGTTGTGAGGAAACCCATCTCTCCGGCGGTCTCCAGGAGCCAGTCGATCTGGTTGACGTTGTGCTTCGAGAGCACCGTGATGGTCCAAACGGGCATTCCTTGGCCCCGCGCGAACTCGATGCCCCGCATGGTCTTCTGGAAAGTCCCGGCACCACGATTGGCATCGTGGCTGGACTCGTTGCCATCCAGACTGACATTGACGTGGCTGGCCTGGCTAACGGCTTTGCCCTGCTCCGGCAGCAGGTGGCCGTTGGTATCTACCGTCACAAACATCCCCCGGCCTCGAGCCTTACGGATGATTGGCCCCAAATCCTCCCGCAGCAGCGGCTCCCCACCCCACAGCCCCACACGCTGGCAGCCGGCATCTGCGGCTTCGTCAAGGAGTGTCTCAATCTCGGTTCTGGTCATCTCGGGAGACTTCCGCTGGGGCAACTGGCAGTACACGCAGCGGCCAGTGCAGCGGTCCGTCAATGCCAGCATCAGATTCAGTGGCCGGCGCATGCCTACGGTCTTATTCAGCAGAGCTGAACCGGCCATAAGGACTATATTCCGAACTGGGATCGGCACGCGCATCTCTCCTGTTGGTTGTGGCGATCGGAGGGCCCCTTATCCGGTTGGCAGCGACGGGGCCACGTCATGGTTGCCGCCGAATGGGGGAACGCCAGAAGATGGAGCGTCACCAATAGACAGTCCAGCTTCTCTGCTCATAATATGACCGCGCACCCGCGAGGTCAACCCCAAGTTCTGAGAACGGGGGTTTCGGGGGACTTTGGTGGGGTGGGCGTCCCCACCCAGCCCCCCGCACTCGGCAGTCGGAGAACCCACGGCGGCAGCGTAGCGAGCTGTGGGTGCCTTTGGGTCGCCGGCACCCCCGGCTCCCGGCTCGGCCTTGCCGAGCCTCCGCAGGGGGTTCTCCGGTGGGTGGCCGTCTGGGCTGTGCTGACACTGTGCGCAGGGACGAACAGACTACTGACTGATAACCCGCTTTAGACTGCCGTACTGCCGCAGCTTGAAGACCGTCAGCTCACCGTCAAGCAACATGCGTAGGGCGATGGTGCCGACTTTGGCCAGGTCAGCGGTCTTGGCGAGGCGCTCTATGGGGGCGGGGTGTTTTTGGAGCCACTGGTTGTCGAGGCAGTGCTGGATGAATGGTTTTGGAATGAAGCGTTTGGCTGCCAGGACGCTCAGGGCGATCCAGAAGCGATCCTCGGGGGAGCGGGGCCAGTCGAAGCTCAGGCGGAACTGGCGCAGCGACTTGGTGGCGCGACCTTCGACGTCGTCGGGGGTGATTCGGCCTGCGGCCAGCAGCTCCTCAGTGAGCTTGGTCTTGGGGAAGAGGGTCAAGGAGTAAAGATAGACAGTGAATGGGTGGTGGAGACGAAGAAGTAGCTCCACCACGGACCGCTTGTCGCCGTCGGTCGCCAGCGGATTGTCGAAGATCAGGTCAAAGGCTACCTCGATGCCCGTTTCGGCAGCGAAACGGGAGAGTGCAACGATGTCCGCGGTCTTCGACTTACGCCCGTAGTTGTCCAGCAATTCACGGTCGGAACCGGACTGGATGCCGGTCTGCACCTTGCGCAGGCCAGCCCCTTTCAGGAGGCGCAAGTCGTCCTCGTCGAGTTCGCCAGGATAGGTGAGCAACTCAAAGGGGATATTGATGCGTTCGCGGTAGGCCGCAGCAAACTCCTCAATCCATGCCTTCGGGAAAGCAAAAACATCACCGTCGAACTTTACCCGCCGGATTCGGGGCAATTGGTCAATAGCATCTTCCAGCTCTGCCAGAACATTCTCAACTGAACGGAAGCGATAGAACTTCCCCGGCGTTCCCTGAACGACCTTGCGCAGCACGTGGGCATGGCAGTACGAGCATTTGTAGGGGCAGCCGCGTGTCGGGTAGATGCGGTATTCAACTGTTCCGGCCAGCGGGTCGGTGCGGCGCAGCCGGTTGTCTTCGATGAACCAGGTGTCAGGATGCATCTGCTGCGGGAACGGCAGGGAATCCAGATCCTGCAGCAGCGGCCGCGGTGGTGTCTGCACCACCTTGCCGTCCTGGTGCAGCCAGAGCCCGGCCACACTCTCCACGTCCCGCTTGCCTTGCAAGGCTTCAGCCAATTCAGCGGTGCATTCCTCGCCCTCGCCGACGCAGACGAAGTCGACGTGCTCGATGCACTCCTCGGGACAGACCGTCGGATGCACGCCACCCCAGATTACGGGCACCGATACTGCTTCACGCAGGCGGCGGGTCAATTGCGTCATCATGGGAAAGTAGGGGGCCCCGAAACCGATTCCTACCAGGAGCGGGTCCAACTCCTTGACCAGGTCGATGAAGAGGTCTTCTTCCGCAGCCGTTGGTGGCTGCAGGTCGTTGTTAACCCACCGCTTCAGCAGTACCAGGTGGGGCTCAAAGCCCCGCTTGCGCAAGGTCGCTGCGATATAGCGGATGCCGCGGTTCTCGATGCCAAAGGGAGTAGCCAGAAGGACGCGGCGATTGTCTGGTCGGGCAGTCATGGGGGGGGCAAAGGTCGCTCAGTTTCTCCTCGTTAGAATCGACCACCCGGCTTCAAACTTGCGCCGCAATTCGGCAAAAGAGCGCAGCTCCAACAGGTTTCGCACAATGGGGCGGGGCCGCAGATAGAAGCGACGATAGGCCCGCTCCAACAGCCCTTGCAGTTGCTCCCTGGGCAGGTGCTCCTCCCATAGCGGGATGACGAAGTCGGGCCGCGGATTGCGGATGAATTCCTGCCAGAAACCGGGGGCCAGAAGCTGCTTGCTCACCGCTTCGTCAAAGAGTTCGGTGTCAGGGTAGATGGCCAGCAGATTGAACATCGCAAAGTCCGGGTCGAGGCGGATGGCAAAGCGCACCGTCTCCCAGACCTTCGCCGCCGTTGGTTCGTGAGGACAGCCCAGAATGAAGTATGCTGCGCTGACGATGTGGTGCTTGCGAGCGAGCTTCACCGCGCGCTCAATTTCGGCCAGCGTGATGCCCTTCTTCAATCGCACCAATCCCTCGTCGGTACCCGTTTCGACCCCGAGGTGCACACGGACACAGCCTGAACGAGCAGCCAGTGCCATACTCTCGTCGGTAATGCCGTCGGCCCGGCCGCGGAAGCTCCAGCGCACTTTCAATCCCCGGTCCAGAATGGCTTGACTAACTGCCGCCAACCGGCCTTTGCCCAGGTTGAAGGTGTCATCGACGAAGTGAATTTCCTCGGCACCTGCCGCCAGACAGCCCACCAACTCGTCGACCACGTTGTCCGCTGAACGGTGTCGGTAGCCGCCATGTGGAGTGCTGCAGAAGGTGCACTTGAAGGGACAACCGCGGCTCGAAAGCACTGTGGCGAACGTGGACCTCTTGCCCAGCACGTAGTAGTAGTCGCTGACGTTGACCAGATCGCGGGCGGGGAAGGGCAACCGGTCAAGCTCCTTCTCATAGTGCGGCGGAGCCCCCCAAACCGGCTTGCCTCCGTCACGGTAATGCAGGCCGGGAACTGATGCCAGGGACCCACCGGAGACGAGGGTTGCCAGGAGCTGCCCGAGGCTGCGCTCACCGTCCCCTTCAATCGCGTAGTCCACGGCCGAGAGGGCCAGGGCCTCAGCACCAAACGCGTTGACGTGGGGACCGCCTAGGACGATGGTGCTGTCTGGTAATGTCTCCTTGACCAACTCGGCGACGTCGCGTACCCCCACCAGGTTGTGCGTGATGGCGGTGATGCCCACCACCTCGGGCTGCGTCTGCTGCAAGTGCGTGGCGAAATCAGCCAGGGAGATATCGCGGGCCGCCAGGTCCAGCACTGCAACCTCGTGACCGCCCTCGGTACGCAACCAGCTCGCCAGATAGAGAATGCCCAACGGCGGGAAGGTCCCCAGCTCCTTGGAAACCATGCCCGGCAGCTCGGTGCCAATAACCCGGTCAGTGCGTGGTTGGACCAGCAGGACTCTCACTATATCCCCTTGGGCGAGCTGCTGCCATGCAGCGTTGAGACTGCCTCCATGGCAGCCCGAATGCTGTGGGTGGCGTGGGACACTTCGGCCCAGCATGGGCGCATGCACCCATCACACTCCTGACGCTGGCGGCGCGCCGTGCCAGCCACCTCCGGCGAGCGCAAGAGCGCCGCCAGATTGGGCGTGTCAAAACGGGCGATGGGCGCGAAGCCATGGCAGATTGAAATGTCACCCTCAGGGCTCACCGAAACGTAGAGTCTGCCCGCATCGCAGGTCCATGAGCAGCTTTGGCCCAGCAGGAAATCCCGGGAATCCTTCAGGAACTGGGAGGAGTTGGCGATGGGGTGGCCGGCCCGCTTGCGCCGCAGCAAATCCTCGTAGACTGAGCGCACGTCTGCGGCCATGTCGGCCGGAATCGCCAACTCCGGAGCCACTGCGGCAAAGCCGTCGCTCTGCGCCTCCGAGGGGGAAAGCGCAATGGGCACGAACGAGCAGTGGAAACCCTCGCTGGCCGCAAAATCCACCAGCGCCGGCAACTCCATGAGATTGTTGCGGGCGACGCAGACGTTTATGACGGGAACCGACGAAGGAGGGAGCCAGGCACGAAAGCGGCGCATGGAGCTGACGATGTCCTGCCAGACCTCCACATCGTTGTAGACCTCCCGTTCAACCACCGGGTCGAGGGAATCCAGAGAGATGGAAACGTGGGCCAGACCAGCTTCAATAACCTCTCTGATACGCCCCTCGCGGATGCCGATGCCGTTGGTAAGCACTCGCACTTCCATTCCCCGCTTGGCGAAGGCATGAACCAGCTCCGGCAGGTCGGTGCGGATGAAGGGCTCGCCGCCGCCCAAGGCCACGGTCATGACCCCGGCCTGATGAAGATTCTCGGCCAGCAGCGCTGCCTGGGACGTCGTTAGCTCGGTGGACTTGTCACCCTGGTGCCAGACCACGCACATCTTGCAGCGCATGTTGCAGCGGTGGGTCACACCATAATGGGCGTAGACCAGCCGGGGCAACCCCACCCGGGCCCGGACAACCCGGGATGCCTGTTTGAGGATCTTCATGCTCACTCTGACGCCGCTTTGGATGAGCCAAACATCCCCGCCAGGATCTTGCCCGCCCGGGCGAATCGGCGCACGTCCTCAAGCCCGCGCAGCATCTTCATGTGTCGCCACACCGTTGCCGGACGGAAGTAGAAGTCCCGATAGAATTTCTTGTGCAGCTCCTCGAGGCGCTCCTTGGTCAGGCCATTGGGCAGATAGACTGGTTCCCAGAAGGAGTAGTGACCCCAGTCTTTGGTCGCCTGGGTACCGTGGTCGCCCATCAATCCCCATTGTTCAGCGCCTGGCAACGGAGTGTTGATTTGCACCGTGATGTCGGTCAGGGGCAATGAGCAGGCAAAGTCAATGGACTCACGGATTCGCTCCTCGGTCTCCGTGGGATGGCCGATCATGAAGAAGGCTTTGGGGTGGAGCCCAGCCTTGTCCGCAGCCTCAGCAACTGCCCTGATCTGGTCTTTGGTGACCTCCTTGCGGATGAACCGCAACACGTCGTCGTTGCCGGCCTCTGCGCCCAAGCGGACGCGCCAGCATCCGGCCCGCTTCATGTCCCGAAGAATCTCCGGAGTAGTTGCGTTGGCTCGCACTGTGCACGTCCAGTGGACCTTCACTCCGCGCCGCTGGATTTCGTCAACAACATTGTAGACGCGCTGCCGGTTGAGCATTAAGAGTGAATCCACAAAGGCGATGTCCTTGGCCCCGTATCGGTGAACCAGTTCCTCCATTTCATCGACGATTCTGGTGGGCGAGAAAGAGCGGTAGGAGACGCCATAGGTCCCATGGTCGCAGAAGATGCAACGGTAGGGGCA
>CALGBT010000549.1 GCA_937884235.1 uncultured Pseudomonadota bacterium | reverse complement strand
CGCTGACCTCGGCAAAGGCGTCGCCGTCCTGCCAGCTCCCTGGTCCAATTACACCCAGCTTTGCTCCGAGGACTCCAACTGCGCCAACATCAACATCGACCTCAATATCGGCAAGATTATCCGCGACATGGTTGGTGCTGACTCAGTCGGCGGCGTAGAAATTGGCGATGCTACAGTTCAGTACGGCATGCACGAGTGCGCCGAAGTCAAACTGACCCAGAATATTGACTGTGGCGTCTGCGTGCCTTGCAATGAAGATGTTGACTGCCTGCCGATTCCATTGGACCCGCTGATTCTCCAGATCTTCTCCCAGGACCCGCTGGCTGCTATTGCCGGGGCGATTCTCATCGACATGCTTTACGGCGATAATCCGGACCACGACCTCAACTTCTACTGCCAGCCCATTGGCCTCGGCTACGGTATCTGCGCACCTTGCGGCAACCCGCTGCAACCCTGCGGCCAGACCGAGCCCCCCGAAGGCGACGGCAACTGCGATCACGACGTCTGCACCGAGGGCAAGGCCCTTGACCCCACCTGCGGCTCCTGCTCCAAGATTGTCTGCACCAACGACAATTACTGCTGCAGCGAATCCTGGGATGAGATCTGCGTCGGCCTGGTGGATATCTACTGTGCCACCTCTTGCGGCGGCGACCCCGGTTGCGACTCAGACATTTGCACCAACCCCGAACTCCCCGCTCAGAATGTTGCCTGTGGTGAGTGCGTTGAGGCAGTCTGCGCCGGTGACTCCTTCTGCTGTAACAAGGAGAGCGGTTCCTGGGACGCTTACTGCGTTTCTCACATTGCCGTGACGCCTGAGTGCGACGCACAGTGCGGCGGCGATGGTGGATGCGCCCATAGCGAATGCGAAGTCGGCGGTCCGCTGGACGCCGAATGCTCCCCATGCGCCACTTCTGTCTGTGCAGCTGACGCATACTGCTGCAACAGCGAGTGGGACAGCGTCTGCATCGGCGAAGCCGCTGAGGATGTCAACTGCGACTGCCCGTAGCAACACCTCCCTTCTCCACGCTAGTCCCTCACACCATAGCTGACTGACACCGCCTCAGTCGTTCCCCGTTGATCCACTGAGCATTAGCGGCTACCATTGTTCTACGCAAAGGAGGAGTACATGCGCAACCGCAGCTTTTCCGCCTTCTATCCGGCACTCACTCTGGTTCTTCTGCTCATGACCCCAACCCTGGCAGCAGCCGGTGATTCCGCCGCTCCGGCCGCCATGATTCTCGTGGCAGACGAGGAAATCGCTGCCCTCGAGCAGGCACTCATGGCCGAAGTTGAGAAGAATCGCACGCGCAAGTGCATGCGCCCCGTTCTCTCCGGCACGCCTCTAGATGGCCCTGCCGACCAGAAGATCATTGATGTCATCGAAGGCGACGTCCACCGCACCTGCTACGAGGCTGCAAAAGAGTCATTCGATGCTATTGCGGCCTATCTGGCCGCGCCGGTGGGGCCAGACAATATTGCCCCCGTAGCAGTGGTCTCAGCATGCATATCACTGCCGGTAGCTATGGCCGCGGCGGTTCAACATGCTGATGCCTGCTCACCTTACCTCTTCGGTCGACGGGCCACACCCGAGTTGGTTTCAACAGTGCGTGGTGGACGGGCCCTGGCCGTTCTCATCCGCCATGAAGGTGCCTCTGGCAACTGGAAGGGCGCCATTGATATGGCTCTCAACGGAATTCGATTCTACCAGGACCTCAATCGCGGTCCGGGAGCTTCTTTGATTGTTGCCATGCTCTCCACAGCAGCCGTTCTCTCTATTGTCAACGAGGGACTCCGGCCCCTACTGGAAGCAGGCGTTCCCCCCACTGCAGAGTATCAACAGCTGCTGCGTGGAGTCTCTGCTCTCCTCGCTACTGACCCGCCCTTTTGTGATTCCCTGGCTTACGAACGCTATGGCCTCGCCCTGCAGACCCTTCTCCCAACCATCAAGGGCAAGGGCTGGGAGCCCCCTGGTGGCTTTGACTACGGGGTCTCACCGGAGGAGAGTCCTGCCGAAATGGGCCGCCTCGGAGTTGCTCCCGGTCAGGAAATGGCTCTGGTATGGATTGCCATGGATGGAGTACATGAGCAATTCGCCCAGATGTGTCGCACCAACAACCGTGTCGCCGGGCTTCACGCCGACATGAGAGCCGCCGCAGAGAAGGTAATCGCCCGACCAAAGCAATCCAATTGGCGTAGAATTCTTGGTCTGCTCGGCGCCAAGGAACCCAAAGTGGTGCTGAGGAATTGGATCGTGGAGATCCTGCAAGCCATCGCCCTTCCCGCACTTGACAAGTACGTCGTCAGATATGCCCAGCG
>CALGBT010000548.1 GCA_937884235.1 uncultured Pseudomonadota bacterium | reverse complement strand
TGAAGGTGACCTGTTGGTCTGCCACCGATTCTGTGAGGTCGACGAGAGAATCCACATCAAGCTCTAGGAAATCATTCAGTATCAGCGGATTGGGGGCTCGTTCGCCGCCGACGACGCGGGCTGCGATGACGGCCTCCAACTGCGCCTGATCCACCAGATAGCGGGCCATGGGCTCGCCAAAGGCAGCAGCCATCTCGGCGACCTGGTAGAAAGCAGGCATGGTTGGCGGGGGAATGGCCACTGTGACCTGGGCTCCGCCCTTGACCTCGGCCTCTCCCCAGATGAGTGTCTGCATGGAGTCTACGGCGGCGACATTTGGTCCTCCGGTGGGCCAGCCGGAGCCCAGGGTCAGATCGATGGCTATTCCAGCTTCCTCGGCCGCTGCCAGAGCAAGCTTGATGTGTGCCCAATACTCAGGAGTGTCCACTGACAACCGACGTTGCAGCTCATCCTCGGCGGCAGCCGGGTCGAGGGCCGCGTTCAACGCCTGGATTTCCGCTCCGCCGAACCCGTGGGCTGCCAGCAGCTCGATCTCGCGTTTGATTTCGATGTCGTCCACATCGTTGCCGGGCCACCACCAACGTACCCAGGGACGGTACTCGACGGGGGGAGCTCGCCATGCCGACCAGTCGATGGTGGGCAGAGAGGTGCCTGGTGGTGCGTCTTTGGCATCGGGAAGGCCGCCGCAACCAATTATCAGAACCGCGCTGACAGCCCAGCAGAAGATGCGCATTGTTCCCTCCAACACCAGCACCAACACCAACACCGGAGACGGAGTTTAGCTCAAGGCGGCGCGTATTGACAGCCTCCATGGGGCAACGTAGTGTTGTCAGCGCCGGGCTTCGGCCAGTCTTTGGAGGTCTATATGAGTGCCGTCTTGTCCCATCGGGAGTTCTACATTGAAAAGTACCGTTCCCAGGATGTGACTACCCTGGTGAATCGCAAGCTGCTCATCCACAAGCAGCTCGAGAAGCCGGCTCGGACCTACGCCGTCTACTCAGATCTCCACGGCTCCTATGAGAAGTTCATCCAATGGGTCAAGAACGGCATGGGCTACTACCGCGTGGCCATCTCAGAGATACTCGGCGACAGTTACTCCAGTGAAATCTACTCTCTGTACGAACGGCTTCTGCTGATTGTCAACCGGGACAGAATCAATGCTTTCCTGAGTTACATCAAGGGCGACATCAAGAAGTTTGACCACGAGCACTACTTCTTTGCCAGGATCCCCGGGGATTTCGTCGAGACCGTGACGGAACTGGAGGCCAAGGGGCTGACTCGCAAGCGCGTGCTCAAGGATCTTCTCGATGTTCTGCGCAAGATCACCAGGGGCGATGAGCACCGTATCTTCAAGGCTGTGCCACGAGTCTTCCAGGAGAACATGTTGATGCTCTTCTTCAGGAGGGATGTGGCCTCCTACGAGGCCGTGCTCGACGGCATCGTCGAAGATGAGCGGCTTTATCACATCTTCTGCGGGTATATCGTCAAATTGGTCATCGTCAACATGCTTGAGAAGCACGTCAATCTGGGAGATACCTTCGACCGAGGCAATGGTGCGGACAAGCTCATCGATTTCTACCGAGCCTACTTTAACCAGGAAGTCAACTCGCCTCCCCTTCACTACATCTGGGGCAACCACGATATTCTCTGGTTGGGGGCATCGGTGGGGAACCCGATTCAATGCGTAACCGCGTTGCGGATTTCTTTGCGCTACAACAACATGGATTTTCTCTATCGGTACGGTTTCAACGTGGACAAGCTCCAGTCATTTGCCCGCAAGTGCTATCACCTGGAGGTTGCCGGCTCCTACGTGAAGGCAGAAGACGAAGGCCGGCTCCCGCTCAGTGACGCTCGGAAGATGACCAAAGCCCTGCAAATCCTTGAGGTGAAGCTCACCCTTCAGCTATTGCGCAATGCCATCAAGGTTGGCGGTCAGATTGACTACAGCAATGAAGAACGGCGTTTCACTCGCTTGCTGGACCTACTCCCCACGGGAGTTCCAGAGGATGTGTCGGCCTGGCAGGCGTATGCTGCCGCCAACCCCCTCTATCGGGATGTGTTCTTCCCCACCGTCGATGGCCAGGACCCCTCGGCCTTGACCACGGATGAGCAGGACATTGTCGATGATTTGGTGCGTCAGTTTACCACCCTTGAGAAGTTCCAGGACGACATGAAGTGGCTCTTCTGGAAGGGGGAAATGTACCGGGTTGTCGACAATACGCTTTACTATCATGCGGCGTTGCCGGCGACCCCGGAGGGTGAGTTGGCCCCCTTCAAGGGGATGCGTGGCAAGGAACTCCTGGACTGGTTGCAGCGGGATCTGAAGCGCATCGGGGAGCGCTGGGCTGCCCACCAGGCCCCGACCCTGCGCGAGCATATGTTACTCTGGTATCTCTGGTGCGGAAGGGAATCGCCATTCTTTTGCAAGGAGAAGATGGCGACGCTGGAACGGGCCATCTTCCACAAAGATGTGGCGGCCGCAGATCCGCTGACCACGCACAAGGAGAAGAAGAACGTCTACTACGATCTCATGCGCGACGACCGATTCCTGACAACCGTGCTGGCCGAGTTTCACGCCGACAAAGTGGTCATGGGCCATACTCCAGTGGGTTCTGCGGAAGAGGGGCGGCTCTCCATGGGGGTGATGGCGTTTGTCATCGATGGGGGGGCGGCACCGGCCTACGGTGACAAGGGGGCGGTGCTCATTAATACGCCGGACTACGTCTATGTGACCTTCCACCCCAGCCTTGAAGAGTTGATGCTGGCTGAAGCGGAGAACCGGCTACCGGAGGTAACGGTGCTGCCGCTGGAAGAGCAATCCAAGCGCAAGATGCGCCATATGGAAAAAGGTTACTTTATGCGTCGAGAGTTAGAGGCGATTGACCATCTCCTGGAAGAGAAGCTGGGAGCTACCTATGCTGCGGCGTTCAATCTCCCTGGTTCCCGATCTCGAAAGTCGTGAAGAGCAACGTGTCCTCAGAAACGGGCCCCAGTTGTTCAACCAGGAGGTCGTAATCTCCTGCGGGCAGTCCAACTCGAGTAATCACCGTCGACCAGCAGTAGCAATTGCATGGCGTTCCTGTCAGCCGCTCCGTAACAACCACAAGGTTGCCTTCGATTTCAGCATCAATGGCGCCCTTGAGGCAGCAGGGATGGCGCAGCTCGTGACGTACGACCAGCCCCCAATCGTAGGCTTCGGCCACGAGTTCCGGCATCGGCTCGTCGGCCCCTCGCTTGGGCGGCAAGCGCTCCTCGGGTTCCTGCCCCAGATTGGCCAAGGCCAGACAACCTCGCACCGTCGCGGCAACTTCATGCTCGCCCACCGGCTTGACCGGTGGCGGTATCGGGGCCGGGGCTGAGGTCGCCTCGCCCCTTTCCGCAGGGGGCGGGGCCAAGGCCGGGGGAGGCGGGGGGGCGGTGGCGCAGGAGAGGACCGCAATCACAGCTAGCACTGGCAGAAAGAGCAAGCCCGGACGGGGCAGGTGGCGAATCAACATTAGTCCTCCGAAGTCTGGCTGGGCCCGGTGACAAACCGCCGACGGGAGCCGTTTCGCATGGTAGCAGAGTAGCGGATCACAATTCAATCCCGGGGGCGCTAAATGGCGCTTCACGGCCCCTGGCAACGAGAAAGTCCATGGGGGGGAAATTATCCCTTGCAATCCCGTCCCTCATGGCTACTATCCTTCCCGCTTCCTCTTCGGAGAGCTTCCCCGTTCTGGGGCCCGAGGAGAGGGACGCGTGTTGACTGGGTGTCGACCCCCTGGTTGGGCACGAGCCCCCTTTTCGTGGAGGGATGGCCAATGCGTGAGCTTGGACGTCACATTCTCATTGAGATGTATGACTGTGATCCGGATGTTCTCAATAACCTGGAGACGATCCGCACCGAGATGCTGGAGGCTGCCATTGTCAGTGGCGCCACTATCGTCGGTGAGGTGTTTCATCGTTTCACGCCACAAGGCGTCTCCGGGGCCGTGGTCATCGCAGAATCACATCTCTCAATCCACACCTGGCCTGAGTACGGCTACGCCGCACTCGACCTGTTCACCTGTGGCGACACTGTCGACCCCTGGGTTGCCTTCGGCTATCTGGCCGAGAAACTCCAGGCCGGTCGCACATCCCAGACGGAGGTTAAGCGCGGCCTGTTCCCAACGGAACTCGGCCAAGCGCGACCATATAAAAACACCCCCGCCCAGAGATCTGACTGTTGAGGTTGGTGCTTTTTCCAAAACCCCTGTCCAAGTAGGAGGCTCGGCCAATGCTATTCCCGAGACCCAAGCGGTTCTTCCTGTGCGCCGGTGCTGCTGAAGGCTACACCTTGCTTAATGCTTTCGATGCAGCTCTGCTGGAGGCTGGTGTCGGCAACACCAATCTCATTCGCATGTCTTCCATTCTGCCACCCCATACCGAGCGCACCGAGCCAATCGCCCTGGAGCCCGGGAGTTTTGTGCCCATCGCCTATGCTCACATCGGTTCCAATACGCCCCAGGAAATGATCGCGGCCGGAGTTGCCATCGGCGTCCCGGTAGACCGCTCTCTGCCCGGTGTTATCATGGAGTATTCGGCCCGAGGACAGGCAGAGGATGTCGAACGCATCGTCCGCTCCATGGCTGAGGAGGCCATGAAGTACCGAGGGTATGCGGTGGCCGAAATCCTCTCTGCATCGGCACAGCATCGCGTTGAGTCATCCGGCGCGGCGTTTGCCGGCGTGGTTCTTTGCGAATAGGAGCGAGTCATGAGCGACCGGAAGTGGTTCACCGAGTTTGAAGGCCCAGGCCATGGTAGAACCTTGCGCATCGATGAAGTGCTCGTCGATGTGACAACACCTTTTCAGAAGCTGAAGATCTTCGAGAACGAATCGGTGGGGCGGGTCATGCTGCTTGATGATGCGGTGATGCTGACCCAGCGCGATGAGCACATCTACCATGAAATGCTGGTCCATCCTGCACTGCTCGCTCATCCCGAACCCAAGGATGTGCTGGTGGTGGGAGGAGGTGACGGCGGGACCCTGCGAGAAGTTGTGAAGCACCCCTCCGTCGTGCGCGCCGTGCAATGCGAAATCGATGTCGAAGTGATGAGCTATTCACGGGAGTTTCTGCCCTTCACTGCCTGCGGTATGGACCACCCCAAGGCCGAAGTTGTGGTGGGCGATGCCATTGAGTATATCCGCGGTCATCAGGATTCCTTTGATGTTGTCATCGTGGACTCCACGGACCCCGTCGGTTTTGCCGAGGGCCTCTTTAGAGGGCCGTTCTACGATGACGTCAAGCGGTCACTTCGTGCAGGTGGGGTCATGGTCCAACAGACTGAGTCACCACTCTTCGAACGTGTCTGGTGGAACCGGATCTACGACGAGTTGCACCAGAGTTTCACCAATGTCCATTGCTATTGGGCGGTGATCCCCATGTACCCCGGCTCGTTCTGGACCTTCGGCTTTGCGTCCATGGACCGGGATCCCTGGGGGGCCTTCGATGAGGCGAGAGGAGCGAAAGTGCCAGACTTGAAGTACTATTCGCCCAAAATGCAGCAAGCCGCGTTTGTGCTTCCTCGCTGGGCTCATCGCCAGGTGAGCTTGTCGCAGGAGGAAGGTGGTGGCTGAGAGAGGGACCTATCTGGATGCGGATACGGGTGGCTTTGGGAGCGGCGATTGGGTGATTGTCGGTGCTCCGCTGGAAGAAACCGCGTGCTATGGTCGGGGTACTTCTCAGGGCCCCGCTGCCATTCGCAGCGCTTCCGAGTGCCTGGAAGACTATTGCCCCATCGCTGATCGTTCTTTGAAGGACCTTTCGCTCGTTGATATCGGTGATATCCCAGTCAACGTAGTTCCCTTCCCGAAGAACCTGGAATTCATTCGCAATGCCATCACCAAGATTGTCGGCAAGCGGGCCCGGCCGATGCTCCTGGGCGGGGAGCACACTGTGA
>CALGBT010000547.1 GCA_937884235.1 uncultured Pseudomonadota bacterium | reverse complement strand
CGTTCCCAGCAGAGGGTGCTCAACGTCTGTTCCACTCCCTTCTTCCGTGAGTTCGCCCGGTACGCAGCTGGGGAGGTGGCCAGATGAGCCGATACGAAGGCAGCGGAACCCCCGAATACGCGGTCACTTACGGGTACCCCAGAATCCTGGGTTCTTATCTGGCTGTCAACGCCATCCCCGATATCTGGATGCTGGTGGATTCCGCGGATTGCGCGACCCTGCGCTCAGAGTTCATCCACGACAATCACGACTGGAACTCCAACCTCATGGCGGTTGATGGCCGGCACCGGATTGCCAACAGCGGGGCCTGTCCCAACTCCCTGATTCACGACCGGCGGCGGCACCTGGCCGAGCAGATGATTGCCATTGGCAACAGCCCGGGGCGCTACTTGATCCCGTACCCGGCACCCATTGCGGCCATGGTTGGAGTGGACTATCGCTCCATCTATGAGGAAGTGAAGGACCAGGTGTCGCTGGAGTTGCTATCGGTACGACCCGTGGAGGCACTGGGCGATTGGCTCTCCGGCTATGCGCAGATCATGGAGGCCGTGGCCAAACGGCTGCCGCTGGCAGAGGGCGCCATGGAAGAGAACTCCGTGGCCATCGTCGGCTACTTCTGGGACCGCAACGAGGCTGATCACAAGGCCAACATTGAAGAGCTGCGGGGTTTGCTGGCGGCTCTGAATCTCAGCCTGGATTGTGTCTGGCTCTCGGGGCAAGGGACCGAGCACCTGGCGGAGGTTGCCCGCGCCAAGTGGATTCTGGAGTTTCCCAATGCGGGCCGTACGGCACAGATTCTGGCCCAGCGCACCGGCGCCACGCTCGTTCCCATGCCCGATTTGCCTGTGGGTCTGGGGGGAACCATTCGTTGGCTTGAGGCTGTGGCCGCGGCCACCGGTCGAGAAGAACTCTGCCAGCGTTTTGTTGCCCGGGAGGCCCCCATCCACTATCGAGCCATTGCCAAGGCGGCCACTCGCTATTTTGTGAACCGTGACTTCTTCATTGCCACGGAAGGCCATCTGGCTGCCGCCATCGGCCGCATGGTCTGGGAGATGGGGGGCATTGTCCGGCTCCTGGTGGGGGCCGGTGCCTTGCCCGAAGCCGACGTGGGCCCCAACGTCGAGCGCCATCTCAATCCGGCTCAGACAACCCTGGGGCGTCGTATCTATCAGCTTTTCGAAGAGGCTGCTACGCTGCCCGTCCTGATCTGCAACGAGCAGGCCGTCAACACCATTCGCGCCTTACCGTTGGCCGCAGTCTTCATGGGGTTCCAGTGTCCTGGCACCCACCATCTCTATGCGGCTCCCTTTATGGGATTCTCGGGAGCCCTCTGCCTGACAGACAAGATCGTCAATTCACTCCCGCTGGCTTTCACAATGCACCGCTAAGTGGTTGCTTTTTTGGCCACAATCCGCAGTTAGGACTAGACTCAAGTTGCGGAGGCAGCCATGCAAACGACAATTTCGCAGGGCCCGTGGTTTGTTGAAGCCAAGGGCGCAGGGACCATCGCCGGGCGCCACCGGCGCAGCGACACCCGTTGGACCATCGAACCCGAGTCCACCGGCGAGGTCCGGCTTACTGTCTATCCCGATGCGGCCACCTATGGCTGGCTCGTCTTTCGCAGTCGAGGCGAGGCCCTGAAGTTTGTCATGGGGTCGACCAGAGAGGGCCGTAGCGACAACCACATCTCCCGCCAGATTGCTGCCTGGCTGGAGCAGCACGCATCGAGTTCATAAGGCGCTCAGGAATCGGCCTCGCCGGCGGTTGATGGGCTGATGCAACGAGGTGGCCATGGCTACGGAAAGAAGTTGGAACGTTAAGCTGGCCGACCAGACGGACGGCTCAATTCGGTTGCGAGATTCATCCCTGCATATTGACCCCACCGATGCCACGCGCCCGGTTCGGGTCTCACGCACCGCGATTATGGTTGCACATGTAGGTGTGGCGACCGATGCCCCATACGGCACGTTGTGCACGATTTCCGAGGACGGTCTGGACAAGATCTGGCGAATTCTCTCGGACGTGGAATTGGTCGCTTCGAGCTACAACGCGCCGGATACAACCAAAATGGGCTATGACTTCTACATGGCCCCTGATCTGTTCAAGGACTTCCTCAGTGCGCTGGGCGTCGGGGCCGGAACCCAGGATTTGCCGGGGAGTAGTGGTCAGCCGCGAGTGACTGAGTATCAGGCCACGAGGTTCAAGGGTTTCTTGTTCGCGATCAAGCTTATCGCGGTGATGTTTGGGACTCTTCTGCTGGTAGGCGGGGCGGCATTTCTCTTCGCAGAGCTATTCCCTGAGTATGAAGAGGACGCGGTGATGGTCCTCGTCGGTCTGATTCCGTTTGTGAGTTTTGGCGTCATCTGGGGGATTCTTCATTTTCGGGGGCCCGAGTACCGTATTCGAATTTCTCCCGGCGAGATTGTCATTACGCGCACGGGCAAGCCGGAGCGTACTTCTATCAAATTAGACGAGTCGGCGGCCTTGCAGGTCAACTGGGTTGCATCCGGGCGCTACGGCAGAAGAAGGGCCGGACCTGCATACGAGTTCGTCTACGGCGACCAGGTAAAGACTCGCATCGCCTTGAGTGATCCCCTGGACATGTGGGAGGGCAAGGTTCCCGAGATTGGCGAGCCGCATTTCGTCATCAGCCGGCAAGCCTGGGATGCCTTGCGCCGCGTCGTGAGGTAGCTGGCGTTCTTGGTAGCGTCAAGCCAATAATCACTGCTATACTATCGTGACCGTCGGTCAGCCATGGGCTGGGCGAGGTTCGTCTCGTGCAATGGAGAAAATACATGACATCCAGAATACTCCTCGCTTCTTCCCTGACCATTCTTCTCGTTGCTTGCAGTGGCCCCGGCGACAATGTCATCAAAGACCTGCTCGAAGCTCCTGACGTTGTTCAGGGTTCTGAGGCTGGTGCCGTCGATGCGTCCGACCAACGCAGCGCCGCGGACGCCGCGGTGGACGCTGCCGAGTCTGACCAGTTCGTCTTCGACTTCCAGGCCGATGAGAAGGAAGAACCGCAATGCGAGGCCGGCGAGGGTTGCTTCCTGGACCCTTGCGAGAGCAACGACGATTGCTTGTCCGGGTGGTGTGTCGGGCAAATGGGCGAGGATGTCTGCACCATCCAGTGCCAGAGCGAATGTCCGTCGGGTTGGAGTTGTGAACAAGTGCCGGGCACCGTTCCCGACGTCGTTTGGATCTGCGTCTCGACCCACGCCAATCTCTGCTTGCCATGTGCCAGCGGGGCGGACTGCAAGGGGGCTGCCGGAGTCGACGATGTCTGCGTCGACTATGGCGGAGAGGGCTCCTTCTGTGGTGGCTCATGTACGCAGGATGGCGACTGCCCGTGGGGCTTCTCATGTGTGGAAGCTGTTACCGTCGACGGCATTGCCACACAGCAATGCGTCGCCGATGCCGGCGTCTGCCCTTGCACCCAGAAGTCGGTCGACCTCGCACTCTGGACCCCCTGCGAAGTCAGCAACGAATTCGGCACTTGCCAGGGGAAACGCGCCTGCAGCCAGGATGGCCTGAGTGAATGTGATGCGCTGGTGGCTGCTGCTGAACTATGCGACGGCCTTGACAACGACTGCGACGGCGAGGCCGACGAGCCGACCAAGATTGGTGGCGACTACGTCAATCTCTGCAACGATGGCAACCCTTGTACCGCGGACACCTGTGACGGAGAGACCGGTTGCGCCCATGTAGACTTGAGCGAGGGCGAGTGTGTTGACGGCGACTCCTGCACTGTTGGCGACCACTGTGATGGGGGCGTCTGCGTCGGTCTGCCGGTAGTCTGTGATGATGGCAACCCTTGCACCGACGATCTCTGCAATGGACTGGGCGGGTGCAAGGCTGAGTTCAATGCCGAAGTCTGCGATGATGGTGACCCCTGTACAGTGGCGGATACTTGCAAGCAGGGTGCCTGCGTCGGCTTTCAGGTGGACTGCGCTTGCACCAATGATGAAGATTGCGCCCAGTTCGAGGATGGCAATCTTTGTAATGGCACCCTTGTTTGCGACCAGAGCGGTCTCCCCTACCAGTGTGTTGTGGACCCGACAACCGTTGTCGTCTGTCCCACTCCCGTAGAACCGTCAATTTGCCAACAGACTTTGTGTGAACCCCTTGCCGGCAAATGTCAGGTCGTGCCCGCCAACGAAGGGTTTGCTTGCACCGACGCCGACGTTTGCACCCTCGGTGACGCCTGTCAGGGCGGTTTGTGTGTATCGGGGGCCGGCACCCTCACCTGCGATGACGGCAACAGCTGTACCGACGATGTCTGCGACCCCGCAGTTGGATGCAAATACGTCGCCAACAGTGACGAATGCGACGACGGGAATAGCTGCACGGCCGGGGACCACTGTGCTGCGGGAGCTTGTGTTGCGGCCGGAACCGTGGACTGCAACGATGAGAATCCATGCACCGCGGATGGCTGTGTGCCGGCAACTGGATGCTCCCACACCATAGTCGCCGCTCCCTGCGCTGATGGAGATCCCTGCACAGTCAACGACCAGTGCATTAATGGTCTCTGCGTCAGTGGCCCAGCCCTGGATTGCGATGACGGCAATCCATGCACGGCGGATAGTTGCGTCGAGCCGGGCAAATGCACGCATCAACCGCAAGGCGGTGCCTGCAGCGACGGCAATGCCTGTACGGTGGATGACCACTGCGAGGGCGGGAAATGTCTCGCCGCCCAGGCGCTTTCCTGTGACGACGATAGCGTTTGCACCACTGATTCGTGTGACCCGGGACAGGGCTGCTTGCACTTGCTCAACAGTGCCCCCTGCGACGATGGTGATGTCTGTTCTTTCGGGGACCACTGTCAACTGGGGGAATGCATCAGTTCAGGTACTCTGGCGTGCGATGATGGCAATTCCTGCACCGATGATTCGTGCTTGCCGGAAAGCGGCTGTCACTTCGTTCCCAACAACGCACCTTGCGACGACGGCAACGTTTGCTCCCAGGTGGATGTGTGCAGCGGCGGCCTCTGTCTGGGTGGGGGGGCCACCGATTGCGATGATGGCAACGTGTGCACCGATGATCTTTGTGACTTTGCCACGGGGTGCAAGCATTTCAACAACAGCGCACCTTGCAACGATGCCAATGCGTGCACTGCCAACGAATTCTGCGCCAACGCCGTGTGTGGCGGTGGCGTAGCCATTGTTTGTGCCGACAACAACCCCTGCACGGACGATTCCTGTGACCCCGATTCCGGATGCCTCTTCAGCAATAACACCGTTCCATGCAACGACAACGACGCGTGCACCAATGGCGATGTCTGCGGCAACGGTGAGTGTGTTCCCGGTGCGGCCCTGGATTGCGAGGACAACAACGTCTGCACCGACGACTCTTGCAGCGCGCAGAGTGGTTGCCTCCATCTGCCGGTGGCCGAGGAAACCCCATGTGGTCAGGACCTCCACTGTATCGCCGGGGCCTGTGTGCCGGTTTGCAGCCCAGTAGCTGGCAACAAGACCTTTGGCGTCACCAAGACAATCGAAAGCTGGACGGTGCCTGAGTGCATCGAGTCAGTGACCATCGAGGCCTGGGGAGCCCAGGGCGGCAAGAACAACCCTTGTCCGCAGCAGGGCGGTAAGGGTGCTCGAATGAAGGGGACCTTTGCGGTAACCCCAGGAGAGACTTTGAAGATTGTGGTCGGTGAGAGGGGGCTTGACTGGGGAGGAGATACGTCCAATCTCTCCGGTACCGGCGGTGGCGGATCATTCATCTGGCGCAACCAGGGGACGGAGCTCCTTCTCGCTGCAGGTGGCGGCGGCGGTGGCGTCATCTGCACCAGCGGCGGCAGTCCCGCTTACGCCACCGGCAAGGACGGCGTCCCGGGAACTTGCGGCACTAAGGACAGCACCAATGCCAACGCCGGCGGCTGTGACGGCGCGGACGGCACTGGCGGTGATTGTCG
>CALGBT010000546.1 GCA_937884235.1 uncultured Pseudomonadota bacterium | reverse complement strand
CAGTACGAACAGACCGATGAGGTGCTGGGGCGCGTAGAAGCTGAAACACGCAAGCTCAAGGCAAAGCTCTCCCTGGAGTACGGTGAGATCTTCATCTTCTCCTCACCCGGCGAAGCCCAGATTATCATCGATGAGATCTCCAAGCAGAATGTCTACCAGACGCCGACCCGCCGGTGGCTCAAGGCCGGGGACCATGTGATATTCTTCAAGAAGGACGGCACCGTCCCGCGGGAAATCAAGCTCAGCGTCCAGAAGGGCGAGCATCTCTACATCTACACTGGCCTGAAAGCCACTCGCTGACAACTGCCGATGCTGCCTGTCACCACCGCAAGGCACTATGAGAGTCAGAGAGCGCAGGCCGATGCCGCGTCGTTTTTGCTTGACCAACCGGGGCTCTTCCCTATAATGCGAGCCCGCTTGACATGAGCTTGAGGAGATGAATATGGGTCGAGGAGAGAAGCCACGGGAAACCGTGCAGAAGATACGTCAGCGTCGTCACAAGGACCGCATGAAGCGTCTGGCGGATGAGAAGCGAAAGGAACGAGCAGGTAAGTAGCTTACGCCTTTGCCCGGCTCAGGCCGGGAAACTCTCAAACTGCAGATCCCTGTCTACCTGGAAGATTCGACCGGGAGCAACTGTTTGCCACTGGGCAGACGGCATCCCGTCAGTGTCCAGCACAGCCACACCTCTGACATGGGGGTGGGCGACGGGATTTCCATCCACGTCCCCGCCACAACTTAAGCACTGGTCGATGCCTTCAATGTTAGCCACGTAGACAGGCCGTTCCAGCGCCGCCCCCAGCAACACCCTCCCATCCGAGAGAATCATGCTGTTGTTAGCTCCCTCTTGGCCAAACCAGATGTTGCCATGGGACAGAGCTGATGATAGCGCCTTGCGCAGGGGTGACATGTCAAGACGCTCCCCAGCCAGTTGCCCCTGCCGGTGCAGGTAGGCCAGAAATTGATGGAAGAGGACTTCTCCCGCAGTGGCCCCGTGAATATTCGACTCAATGTATGACGGGATGGCCAAACGATTATCCAGAGGGCGGTCCAGGGTCCTGATGCGACCGGCCATGGCGAAGAGCCAATTGCGATAGCGAAATGGCTGCGAGTCATAGGGATGCAGTGCCGCATTGGCACCCGAGATGGCAGAGACAATGGCCAAATGCCCCTGTGTTCGCTGGAGCACACTCAGGGTCTCTGCGCTCATGGGGGGGCGAACTTTAGCCACCAAGGGGTCGCCACGCTCAAATCGGCCGATGCCTACTGCGGCTGCTTCCCCTGGGTCAAGCAGTTCTATTGCCGGAGCCATGTGCGCGGCCACACATGGCATCAGCAGCGGGTCGTTGACTATGAGCGCGAGAGTTTGAGCCTGCATGGGATAACCTCCGGGGAAGGTAACGGTGGTGCACTTACAAGTGTGGCCCACCCGCGCCCCACTTTCAATGGGAAAGACGGGCGGCACCTTCCTGCCAGTGTACACCTTTTTCCAGTCCGAGCTGGAGGAGTGACGATGCATAGCGAGCAATTCGTGGCGGGAGGACGGAGCGCACCACTTCAAAGGCGTTGTCCATGAGGTCTACGCGCTGATCGGCCAGGGCCGCGACCAGCATCCCCCGCAGGCGGGGCGCACCGCGGGGTCGATAGAGCTCGACGAGCAGGAGCAACTCCTCCAGCCGCTCGATGAGGTCCGCTTCTGCCAGCTCCCGTACCTCGCCTCCAGCCACCAACTCAGGAAAGAGCCGGCGCGCCAACCGAGAACGAATCAGCAGATAGTCCACCCGTTGCCGCGCATTCCGCACATCCAGAAGCCGCCCGTCGGGGATGCGCATCAGCGTCGAGGTCGTTTGGGTGCGTTCTGACAGCTTCAGCTTGCCTCTAAGCAGCTCCACGAGAGCCACCTTGTAGGCACGATTCTGCAGCAGCGTGGCGCCCAGGAAGAGAACCCCCAGCCCTACCCCGGCCAGGGCCAGGTAGTGCCCCCCGATGCCTAGCCGCTGCACACCCATCATGCCCAGGCCAGCGACGATGCCCGCCAGCGGTACCAGCACGCCAAAAATAGCAATGCGCGCGGGGGCCCGGGCATAGTCGGCCATGGTGCCATACATCATCACCGAAAACGGGGTCTTGAGCAGCGACTTCCACTCGTTGCGCACCGATTCGGCAAAGATCAGCGTAGCATTTCCCGGCACGGCAAAGAGCGCGGCGAAGGCGGCGATGGCGAGGAGGGCATAGGAGAGATTCACCCGGGGCGGCGAGAAGCGGCGCATAGCACGTGCCGCCAGGGTCGCCTGCAGGCCAAAGACCAGAACATTGGAGTAGACCTTGTAGTACCCCAGAAAAGCACCGATGCCGCGGGCAGTCTGGAACTGGTTCTCCAGGACGTAGGAGGCCGAGACCTGGAGCACTGCCCTGACTAGCACCAGGCTGACGGTGGCCAAGGCCATGTAGCGCACCACCGGGGCCCGGAGCACGTAGCTCCACCCTCCCGGCTCAAGCGTCCCGTCGTCGTCCTCCTCGGGCTCAGCCAGCAGGACTCGCGGGGACTCCTTGCGAGCGCGATGCACCGCCGGGTAGACTGCCAACGCCCCGGCAATGGCCGCAACGCCCACCAGGAGCAGCCAGGAGATGTCATCAAAGGGTTCCCAGGCCAGCAAGACTCCAGCGATGACCGCACCAAAGGGCTGTGCGGAATAGACCGCGGGGATGGCAGTCGAGGACTCGCCGACGGTGAAGAAGTCGACGACATAGACACCCCAGTGGAGCATCAACAGCTTGAACCCCACCTGCTCGAGGGCGAAGAAGAGCGTCAACTGGTCCGAGGAACCGGACTGCAGCATGGTTAGCAGGAAGCCCAGGGTCACCCCATAGAGGATGGTCGTCACCACCATCACCCGGGCGTAGGAGCGATGTCGCAGCAGAAAGAAATAGAGGACCGTGGCCAGTAACCGCAGGCTCGCCTCAAGGACAAATGCCGGCGGCAACGCCTTGGTGCCGATACGGTTGAGGAAGAGGGCCTTGATAACGTCACTGCCCAACTCAAAGGCCAGGGTCAGCAGAAAGAGCAATAGCCACAGGAGCAAAGCGCGACGCCACTGACCGGCCGGCAGGCCGAATATGCGCCACGGGGCCATTGGTTACACCATGAACTCGTAGAGCGGGAGGCCGCGGTTGGTCACTTCACCCATGTCAAGCTCCTCCACCCGGCGGAGCACCTCTTCGCCGCGGTAGTCGAAGGGCACGTGGCGGAAGTTGTCGTGGTAGGCTCGGGCGGAAGTGCCCTGCGCCACTTCCATGACGTAGATGCGTTTCCCGTGGTCGAATTCCAGAACCCGGTCCACAGCCTTGTAGCCAGGCAGCGAGTAGCCGCCGCCATGGGGTAGGACGTTGGCGTTCGAGACGACATCGGAGAGCCCCATGCGGGCCGCTCGCTCACCAAATCCCAACAGCTCCTGGGCCGCGTTGGAGAAGCTGGGGCGCGCCGACAGCAGGTAGACGGGCAGCTCGGCCCGCAGCGCCAGCGGTACCACGGCGTCACCCACCTCGGCAACGCCGCCGATGAGGTAGTCGTTTGGTGCCAGTGCCCCCTGATGGGTCAGGTTGGATACTTCGACAAGGTCCGGGAAGAGGGCTTCAGCCATCTTCCGTCGACGCTCGTGGGAATGTCGTTCGGCCGCCAGGTAGCCCTGCCAGTACTCCGCTACCGCTTCCCGCCCGGCGATGATACGCAGCGGTCCCCAGGGTGTCTCTTCCGTTCGGGACAGCTCGGCCAGCCGCGGGGAACGGTTGACATAAAGACCTGGTCCCCAGGGGCCTGGGGACCGCAACTCGGGCCCGGAGCCGTGACAGAGCACTCCGTATGGCGAGCCCTCGATGGGCTTCTCAAACCGCATGACGTGGACAAAATGGTTGGAGAGGCCAAAGTCCCACGAAGTCGCGGTCTGCTGGACAAAACTCTCGCCGGCGCTGAGATCACGAATACGCGCCAGCATAGCCTCGGGCTCTGGCAACTCGGTGAACCGCCCGAGAAAAAGTCCGCAGGCATTGGACTTGATGTCCAGCACGACAAAGTCGCCGCGGTGCCGCAGCCGGCCACCGTACCCGAAGCCCGACCGCCAACGGTCAATATTGCGCGTAATCGTGGCATCGGGAGCGCTGACAAAAGAAGCATCGGGGACCATGCCCAGTTGCTCTTGCACCCACCGGATCTTGGCGATGCCATAGGCCATGTTGGTGCGACTGAGGGTCTCACCCAGATCTCCCACACCAGAGAAGAAACAGGCATCGGAGGCACGCGAAAAGAGCTCGCTGATGGCTGAAGAACGGATGGAAACCTCCCCGGGCACGGCCTCAGGTCGATGCTGACCCGGCGGCCGCAACCTCGCAACCGCTAGAATGCACTGCCGATAGTAAACTCGAAGACCATCGGCTCTTCCCCTTCCTGGGGGCGCAGCGGGAAGCCCCACTCAAAGCGTAGTGGACCCATGGGCGACCACCAGCGGAAGCCAAAACCGACGCTGGTGCGCAGGTCAAGCAGGTCCAGTGACTCCTCTTCGGCAAAGGCGTTGCCCGCGTCAAAGAACAGAACCGCGACGATTCCCATGGGGCGATAGATGGGGATCTCGATTTCGGCATTGAAGATCAACTGCTTGTTGCCACCAATGGGAAAAGATACCAGGGAAGCCGACGGGTCGGTTTGCGCGGCGGCCGGCACCGTGGGGCTCAGGCTATTGCGCTGGAAACCACGCACCGAGAAGATGCCACCCACGTAGTAGCGCTCGAAGATGGGAATCGGCTCCTGGGAAGTGGTACCAACGTACCCCATGGTCCCGTTGAGCCGCAGAATGAAATTCCAAAGCAGGGGAATGTACCAGCGGCTGTTGAGCGTTGCCCGGTAGAAGTCCGAGTCCCCGCCAATGTATGGGCTTGCCCATTCAGTGGAGGCTGAGTTGTAGAAACCGTCAGTGGGCATGATCCGGTTGTTTCGGGTGTCCCAGGCCAGCGAAAGCCGCAGCGACGAGGTCACCCCGTCCTGCTCGAGCCGGTCAATAGGCACGCCCCCAAAGCCACCCCGACCTCCCAACACCGTCTTCATCCGCTCGATCTTGTAGGTGAGATAGACGTAGTAGTCATCCAGGAAGCGATAGCCCCACGAAACGTTACCGCCGGTGGCCTCGGTGGTAAAGGCTTCGTAGTCGGTGGCGGTATCATAGAGATCGAAGGAGAAGCTCCATGGGGTGTCCATGAAGTAGGGTTCCACGAAGGAGAGCATGTAGATACTGCGCAGCGATGAAACAAGTGCCTGAACACTCACCGTCTGCCCGCGGCCGAGGAAGTTGTTCTTGGAGATCCTAGCCTGTAGAATATAGCTTTCCAGGGAAGAGAACCCGGCCCCTACCTGGAAAATGCCGGTATCCTTCTCTTTGACCCGCACGAGCAGATCAACAAACTGCGGAACTTCATCTCCGATTTCTGGGCGGACCGTTGGGGGAATGGTGGCCGGACGCTGGATTATCTCCACGTCATCAAAGAACCCGAGACGGAAAATCAGCGCCTTGCTACGGTCAACGTACCCCTGGTGATAGAGGTCACCCTCGGCGATCTTCATCTCCCGCCGTACCACCTTGTCCGCAGTGGTCTTGTTCCCGGTCACTTCGATATTGGCAACATACGTGGGTTTGCCCTTCTGCACGACATAGGTGAGGTCGAGGATCCGCTTCTCCCGGTCGAGATAATGGGAGTTGGAAACCGAGACATAGGCGTAACCCTTGTTCATGAACTTCTTGGAGAGAGCCTCGGTGTCCATCATCACGTTCTGGGCATCGAAGCGGTCCCCGGTCCGCAACTTGAGGTCAGCGTGGAGTTCCTCGGACGAGTAGAGCAGTCCATCGGGATCATCGGTGATGATTGTCGCCTTGCCGACGTCGTAGGGCAGCCCCTCCTCGACATCCACCGAGATCATGATGCCTTCTTTGTCCGGCGTCAGGGCGATACGCGGCTGCCCCAGCTTGGCTTCCACGAAGCCCTTGGTCATGTAGAACCACTTGACCCGCTGCAAATCGACATCCTGGTGGGCGGACCAGGACTCAAACTGAGAGGCCTCCAGTTCGTCAACATAGCTGCCGGGACTGACCGCGGCGCCGGCCCCTTCACGTTCCAGTTGGAAGAAGTAGCGCAGGAACAAGCCACTCTTCTCGAGGAAAGAGAGGTAACCTTTCTCCCGGGTCATCATGATGGCCTTGAGGTCACCATCCGAGAGTTGTTGGTTGCCCACGAAGTTGACCTTCAGCACAGCCACTTCGGCCTGCTCTTTGACGCGAATGGTCACAACCGCGGTGCGGGTTTCCGGTTCCCGCGTCACCTCATAGGAGGCCTCGGCCAGGAAGAACCCTTTGTCCTGGTACAACTCTTCGATGCTGCGCAGCGTGGCGATAAGCTTCGTGACATCAAGAAAACGCCCTGTCTTCACAGAGAAGGTCTTGAGAATGTCCTCCTCTTCCACTTCATCGTTGCCCACCAGATGGATCTTCCGCACCACATACTTCTCAAGGACCACGACGGTGAGTTCCATGGACCCGTCGGTGCGCATCTTCGAAAAGACCTGCACGTCGGAGAAGTACCCTGTGGCGAAAATCCCCTTGATGGTCTGCCTGGCCAAAGTCGGCAAGTCACTGGCAGTGACATCGATATCGGTGCGGAGCGGAATAGTCGCCAGGAGGGTTTCGGCAGGAATCCGCCGCAACCCTTCAATGGTCACCGAATGAACGTGAACGATCTCCCCGTCTTCGCCCAGCACCGACATGGGGAGGAGAAAGAGCGAAGCAAGGAGACAAATTGCCCGAATGGCAATACTGCTCTTTCTGGCTCTCGGCGCAATCACCATCGTCCTCACAAGCCTACACGTGGAGCGGAGTATAGGGGTTCGATGCGGTGCAACGCAACGAAAATCGTGGACCGCCCTCCAACCCCCTCGCACCTTCACCTTTCGTATCTCCTCAGCCTTGTACGATATCCTCCGTATGCACTCTTCCATTTTGCCTCGCGGACACGTACATTAGAAGAATCGTGCTGTTGATTTCTTTGGTCCGGATGCGGTATGTCACGTAAGTGCTCCGCGAAGTCGCAGGAACAGATTGAAATTGGTTCGGAACGCCAGGACGAAATGCTGGCGTCGAATTTGGAGGAGAGATAATGGTACATCACCCGTTGAAGTCACTCGTGAGCCTGCTGGCAGTTGCCCTGTTGCTGACTGGCTGTCCAGACGACAAGAAGAAGATGCCGGTACTGGACCTTTCGGACAGTGATATTACGGAAGTCAGCACGTCGGAAGGGGTGCAGGAGGTCGACGTTGCGGATTTGATTGTTGAGCCAGAGCTCGAGGTAATTGACGAAATCATCGAGCCCGAGGTATTCGAGCTTGTCGAAGAAGAAGTCTCCCCGCCGGAACCGGAGATCTCCTTCTGCATCACGACCGCGGACGAGTGCGCCAGCGAATTTGCCGGGTGCCTGACCCTTGACGACGACCAGTACCCGGGAATCGCCGGTCTGCAGGTCAACATCAACGTCACCTCGGCCAATATTGCCCAGGGTACCAAGGTTGAGTTGTGGATCGACGGCATTCTGGTTGACTCCATCAATAAGCCGGCTGACGAGTTCAGCTTCAACCAGGTGACTCTCTCCCACAACAGCGACGGCCATACCCTCGAAGTCCGGGTCCCCGGAATCGTCAATGCCCAGCTCTCCGTCTGTGCCGAAACCGGCGACTGCGGGATCACTGTGGAACCCTCCAACGAAGGTTGTGCGGCCGCCGATGCCGACCCCGATACTGCCGGCTACCAAATGGCGTTCACGGTTACCTCGGACGGCACGGACTGCGATGAAGCGTGGCTGGAAATCGCGGGCGAAGCCTTCCCCGTTGAACCTCAGGAACTCGTGGACGGTGCGGCGGAGCTGGTGGCCACTCTGGTTGACGGCAATGCGCCGCTCAGTTGCCAGGCCATCGAAGTCTCTGCCTTCGTGAGTGACTCCCAGAATCCAGAACGCGGAGCCTCCATTGGCCCCTTTGAATTCACCGTCGACGATACCGAGCCCCAGGTCACACTGGTTGAGCCATCCAGCGACTCGGTTAACCTTCTCCTCGATGAAGACCTGGTCCTTCCTGGCATCCAGGTTACCGTCTCCGGGACTCTCGCTGAAGTTGCCAGCGATGACGTTGTCGAGCTCCTTGTCAATGGACAGCAGGCAGACCTCACGACTGCAGGCGACGGCACCTTCTCCTTTGTTGCGACTTTGGCAGATGCTGGCCCCCACACCCTCGAAGTCCTGGTCACCGACTGTTGCGACAAGGTGGGTTCTGACAGCAAGGTGCTCATCGCCGTCTTCTCTGAATCCGACCTCTCCATTGCCGCCCCGGGGGCCGATGCGACTCTCCTTGCCAAGGACAACGGGCCGGCCGGTTCCGGCACTGTTTACGCCATCAACTTCATGGTGCTCGCACCCATCTGCGAGGAGGCAGACGTCATCAAGATAGAGTGCCGTGCCGACACTGCCGGTGCGCTCTACCAGGCAGTAGGGAGTCTTGCAATCGCCCAGCTGGACGACGAATGGCTCTACGGTGTACCCGTAACACTTAACACTAAGACCTTGGGCAACAAGGTGCTTTGCCGCGCGAAGGTCACCAAGGATGAGACTTTGGTGAGCGACGAATTGACCCTCACTGTGGGCCTGCCCGCACCCCAACTGGTAATCTCCGAACCGACTGACGGGGCCATGATCGACCCGGCAGTGCTGGTTGTTTCAGGGTCCGCCGCCAACCTCGCCGGCCAGGAGGTCACGGTGACTCTGGCAGGTAACGCCACACAGGAGTGGACCACCACTGCCACCGGCAATGGCTTCTTCCTGGAGGTTGCCGCGGATGAACTTCCCGAGGGCCTCTACAACCTGACCGTTGATGCCACTGATATTTATGGCAACGTGGCCTCCGAGCAGGAAGGCAGTGAAACGATGGTGGGCGTCATCCTTGACTCGGAAGCCCCCGTACTCACTTTCATTTCCCCTGAAGATGGCGACATTTGCACGCCGCCAGCCTGTGCCGATACCGTCGATGACGGAGTCGTTCCCGGGCACCAGCACGAAGTGATTCTCCTGGTGGACGGCGAGGCGGACCCCGAAGGTGTCGAGGTCTGCCTGGTGGCCAACGATGTCCCTCAACTACCCTGCACCACCCCCGTGGAAAACGCCGGGCAGTGGCAGGCCACTTTCTTCGGCATCACGCTCCTCACGGGAGCTAACGAGTTGGTGGCAACGGCAACGGACTCTTTGGGACACAAGACCGACGATGTTCTGGCCAATGTGACTCTGAACATTGATGCTCCCCGGGTGACATTTGACGTGCCGGCAAAGGATCTTGTCACCGGCTCCGAGCCCGTCTCCGTTGTGGTTGCCGTCTCTTCGCCAGATGGCGTGGTTGATCATGCCGATGCCATTGTTACCCTCTACGTCGGCGGGGATGAATATGACACCTCCGCTGCTGGTCCTGGTGGCCAATACACCTTTGCCGTGTCGGGCCTCACCCCCAACGTTCCGACGCTCTTGCAGGCTGGAGCAACCCATCCGACCTATGCTCTGGCCGGGTTCTCGGATGTGCGTAAGGCGACTCTCAAGGACACTGCTCCCGGCATCACCATCGTTTCTCCTGCCGACAACACCACCATGAACCTCGCAGCTCTGGGTTGTGCGCCCGGGGTGGCAGGCTGCAAACTCAGCGTCGGCTGCACGACCAGCAACGTGGAAGATGGGCAGAACGCCACTTTGACGGCCAGCTGCGGTGCTGCTGGCGAAGTGACTGCAGCAGGCAAGGTTAGCTCAAACCTAGTGACCTTCAAGGGCGTCACCCTGCCCGACAGTTCGACCTGCATCCTGGTTGCCAGTGTTACCGATGCCGTTGGTCAGGAGGCTTCCTCCAACGCGGTGACCCTGGTCATCGACCGGACTGCGCCGACCGTGCAATTCTCCTTCCCAACTACCGCGCTGGTGCCGGCCGTCAGCGACGCAGACCCGGAGCTTGACGGGTTCCAGTTCGCGGTGGGAGTCAAGGTCAAGGGCCTCGAAGCAGGCCAGACGGTAGGTCTGAACATTGTCCCCGAAGTCGGGGCGGCTGATGACATCTCCGTGACCTTGCAGACGGGCATCTCAGACGCCGTTGCCAAGAACATCTTTTTCGCCCAGTACGACTTCATCGGTGGACTCAACACCCTGACAGTCACCATCACTGACCTGGCGGGCAACGCCGCAACGGCCTCCAAGGATTTCGTCTTCTTCACTGATCCCACGGAGATTCGCTTCTACCAGTTCGAAACCGTTGAATTCAAAGCCTGCACGAGTAGCAGTGAGTGCGGTTCTGGCGTCTGTGCGGCGGTATCAGCGGGAATGCGATGCGTGACCCCGTGGAAAGACTCGAAGCAAGTCATTACCGTCATCACCACCCCCGGGGAGCTCTTCGAAGGCCCGGACAAATTGCGCTTCTGCTCCAACCATGGGTCCCTTACATCGGAAGTATGCAACGACTCGTCACAGGGCGAGTATCGCGTCCTGAGGACGGTGAACCTCATCGGTGGCTTCGAAGGGATTACCTTCAGCAAAGCTGACGTCGAGGCACTGCCGCAGGGTGAACATCGAATTTTCGTGGAGGCCCAGAGCAATCAGGATGGCTCGTGGTTCTCCTCACAGGCCTCGGCCTCTTTCAATGAACGCTTCCGGGTCCTTCTCGTGGACACCATGGCGCCCACCATTGACTCCCTGGGATACCCGGGGGACACGCAACCCGCTGATGGTTGGCTCAATATCCTTGAAGCCGTCGTCGGCACTACTTTCAAGATTGGCTTCACCGTCTCGGGCGCAGCCAATGGCTCAACAACCCTGTCCGTCAACAACTTGACCAAGCCCCCCGTGGCAGTACCGGCGGGACCGAGTGCGCAGCTAGCTGTCGACCTGCCTCTCTCCCAGGGAGCCAACGAGGTCTGCGCAACCGCCAAAGACCTGGTGGGCAACTTCTCCATCAAGTCGTGCAAGTCGGTCAACGTGGATACTCAAGCGCCACCGCTCTCATTCACCTATCCGCAGGGCTCACCCACGCTCCTGGTGGGCTCCGCAGCCGACGTCAAGCTGACCACTGAGTCGAACCTCAAGGTCGCCTTGACTGTACTTAAGGACGGCATCGGCAGCGAGCTTGAAGCCACCGCCAATGCCCAGGGCAACGTCACCTTCGCCGGGGCCTTGGCCGATGACGCCACCTACGTGTTGGCTGCGTCGACGGCTGATGGCGCGGGCAATACTTCGGATGCGGTCACCTCCCCAGCGCAAGTGATAGTCGACAGGACCGCTCCGACCCTGGAGATCACGGCACCCACGGCCGGTACTGCCTTGGGCGCTGGCGATGATGCGTCTGCCGAAACCGGCGGATTCCAGGTTGATGTCCAGTTCACGGCAGCTGGTGGTGCAACATGGACCGTCACAACCCAGCGTTGCCCGGACAACACCTATACCAATTGTGAAGGTCCGGTGCTCAAGGCGCAGGGAACTGAGCAGGGGGCCCAGGCTACCCTGGTTACCCTGAGCAAGCTGTTCGCGGCAATCGAGTACCGGATCATCACCGTTACTGTTGAAGACGAAGCCGGCAATCAGACAGCACTGCAGACCACGATTTCCCTCGCCCAGGGGGATTGCATCGTTGTCTTTTCCAACCTGCCGGACTCTGACTTCATCAACAACGGCTACTGTGCGGTTGCTGGTAGTGACTGCGCATCAGTCCAGCTTGATGTGGAAGTAACGGCCACCGGTGCTTGTGGTGATGCCGACCTGCTGGTCTTCTATGCGGACGACGTCCCGTCGGCTCAGTCGACAGACTTTACCCTGGGGCCAGTGATCTTCCCGGTGACCTTCGATGATGGAGCCAGCTTCACGGTTGAAGCGAAACTCATGAAGGAAGGTGCCGATACTGGTTTTGGGACTGGCACCCATGCTTTCACCACCGACCTTACTGATCCGGTTCCGGCCATCATCAGCCCGGAAGAAGAGCCCTTCATTTGCAATATCGTGGCCGACGAGAGTGACGGCGAAGAGGGATGCCAGTTCACGGCCGACATCGAGGTGACCGGGAACAATCTGATTGGTGGCACTGCGGCATTGCTGCGGGTGCTTGACGGAGTCGAGACGACCCTCACCGACATCGACCTGGATGCGGCACCGTTTGCCGCCTCCGTGGGTGGGTTGACACTGCCCGAGGCTGCTGGACAATCCCTCATCCTGCGGGCCAGCGACCTGGCCGGAAACCAGGCTGAGGTTGCCCTGGCCGCCACGGCCGACGTCACCGCCCCTGCGGCCATTAGTCTCAATGACATCGACCCGGAACAGGACGTCAACCGACGACGACCTTCTGTCCGACTGACCTGGAGCGCGGTCGGTGACGACGGCATGGCCGGTGGTGCTGCTGCCACCTATGAGTTCCGTTACTCCGATTCGCCCATTACCGGCGATTCCGACTTTGCCACAGCGTGTGACTCCGGCCTCATTGCAGGGACTGACGCACCTGACGCCCCGGGCTTGCCAGGCTCCCTCGAGAGCTATGACATTACGGGACCGGACAGCAGAGATGCCGCCGACGCTTGCCATTTCGTCATGTCCCCACTGCCGAACAAGCAATTCTGGTTCGCAGTGAGAGCGGTGGACGCTGCCGGCAACGCCTCTGCGGTGCAGGCCAAGTCCATCTCTATTTCGTCCGCGCTCTCTTTGAAGTACGGCCAGATCAGCAACGCGGGAATGGGAGCCCCCGCAATGGGCGCCTGGGTTTACGACCTTGGCGACCTGAACGGCGACGATATGAATGAATTCGCATTGTCCGGAGACACAGCCTTCAGTGGCTTCTGTCTCGTCAAGGGACACACCAGCATTGCCAACGAGATGGTTCTTGCCGACGCTGACACCGATCCCAACGTTGAGTGCATCACCGACGGACTGAACAGCTGGGAGGGCTTCCAGATTGCCCCCTTGGGCGATGTCAACGGCGATGGTATCAACGACGTCGGCAGTCAGGCGTACAAGAACTCGGCGGGAGAGTGGAGCACTAACTACAAGATTTACCTTGGCGATGGCAATGGATTTGTAGAAGAGCCACCGGCCGTTAGAATCAAGTTCACGGGCGTTGACTACTGGACTGGACAGATTACTGCTGCCGGCAACTTCAATGGCGACGTCACCGTAGGCGGGAAGCCTCTCTACGACATCGCGGTGGGAGCCCCGGAAATCAACTAGGTATTTATCATCCCGGGCAACGCGGTCTGGAAGAGTTCGGCACCGGTCACCATTGACCTGCTGGATGCCGATGATCTCGAGGCTTGGAATGTGCTGACCATCACTGGTACCGGCATGGCCGGCCGGAAGTTCGGCGACTTCGTCGCGACCGTGGGCAACCTGCTACCCGATGGTGGCGGCATGAAGTACGACGACATTGGTATTTCCATGACCAAGGAAGCCTCTGCTGTTTATGTCGTCAAAGGCCGTGCCCTGGCACAGAGTGGTACCACAACAATCTCCCTGAATCTCGACGGCTCGGGTGCCGAGGACGCAACTGCAGTCAAGTTGCGCCCAGACGCCGGACAAGGCTCCAGCTACCAGTTTGGCGATATTGTCCAAGGGGATCAGGATGTAACCGGTGACGGCATCAACGACGTGCTGGTGTCACACTACGTTTACGATGTCTTCACTCAGACCCAGGTGTACGTGTTCTCGGGAGCGGCCCTTGCCAGCAGTGCAGGTGCCACGCTCCAGGTTCTCGCCAGCGGCGATGCCGGTGATGGAGTCTCCCTGGGAACCAATGGATTGCGCATCAAGACTGCCGGGTCGTTCTTCGCCCTGGCCGGCAACTTCGACAACGCCGCCAGCGACCTGGGGCAGTCAGTCGACCTTGTCTATTCGGATTTCCTGACGGCCCCAGAACTCGGTCATGTCTACGTCAGGCTCAACCATCAGGATGATGCAGAGGATGGCAATTACTATCCCCACACTGATGTGGTTATTATCGACCCCTTCACCGCTGACAATCTTGACTTTGGCGGCTACAACTTCCGTCCGGTGGGCGACATCAACGGCGACGGCACACCAGACCTGGTGGTTGGCAACAAGTTGCAGGGCTATAGCGTAGTTGTTTACTAGGATTTGAGCCATTGGGCCGGGGGTCCACTTGACTTGCCCCCCCGGCCCGTCTTACTATCTTGATGTCTTACTATCTTGATGTGTGATGGAGAGGGCAATGACAAAGAATACAGAGACTGAATCGACACTGCGCAAAGAGAAGAAGCCCTATGAGAAGCCGGTGGTCGAGACCGAAGAGGTTCTCGAACGTCAGGTATTGGGTACTGGTGAACTTGTAGGGAACCCCATGTGTGCCTAGTCGCACTGACTGCTTCGGTCGTCGTGCGGCAGTCAAGCCGGTGGTTCCCCGATGAGATTCCATTATGGTCCCTATCGCGCCGACGTTGCGCCCGATCCATCCCTCCCTTTCAGCATTCTCAAGTGTCGGCACCTCGATGACGGAGTAACCCCCCCGGGCACCTATCGTCTATCCGTGGCCCCTGGGCCGGCTCCCGCTACCACCACTCGCTTTCGCATCGCCGTTGCAGGCTGGACGGCTGACCTTGCCGGCGACGCCGGGACAGCATACCTGCATCCCGCAGCACCTCCTGACTATGGCTACTTCAACGAGTTGTTTGCCGCCGTTGGCATCGGACGGACGCTGCTTGACGGGGGCTTCGTGCTGCATTCCTCGGCTATCAGTGCCAAGCCCGGCGCCTTCATCTTCTCGGGTTTGAGCGGCACCGGCAAGAGCACCATCGCTCGGCACCTGGGGGCCGGCCAGCGTATTTCTGATGACCAGACGATAGTCCTGCCACGAGCCGACGGATGGTGGTGCCGAAATGCCTTCATGATGGAACACGAGGGAGCGCCCCCGGCTCGCCTCTTTCTTATCAAACAGGCGGCCAGCACTGCGCTGCACGCACTCCCCCCTCAGCGAGCATTGCCGCTGGTCCTACGGCATCTGGTGCTTTGGCACGGGGACACAAGTGTGCATGCCCGGGTGCTGAACAACCTGGCCGGTTTCCTGGCAGACATTCCCTGCTTTCGCCTGGCCGTGGGCCTCGGTGACATCACTCTGGAGCAACTCTTTGCGGAGGGCCGGTGAAACTCTCGAGGAGGATGCTGAGGCTCTACGTTGAGGCCGGACGACTCTTTTCCCTGGACGTAGAGCTGACCTATCGATGCCCACTGCGCTGCCGTCACTGCTACCAGCGCGGCTATCACAGCCTGGAGCTGTCCACCGAGGAGTGGGTCGAAGTGATGGACGATGCCCGAGCCATGGGGGTCGTCAATTTCGGCTTCACCGGTGGTGAAGTTCTCGTTCGATCAGACTTCTCCGAGTTGCTCGGCGCGGCAGCCAAGAGGGGCTTTCGGGTCTTTATCAACACTACCGGCAGCGGTGCCAATGAGGACACCATCGAAGCCTTTGCGGCCGCCCGCCCGGCGCAGGTGGACGTCAGCTTCTACGCTGCTGATGCCACTTCCCATGACGCTCTCACCGGGAGGCCGGGTTCCTTTGACGAGAGCCTGCAGTTCGTACGGACTTTGGTTGGGCGGGGCCTCTTCGTGCGGGGAGCATTCACTCCATTGCGGGGGATCTCTGATGATCCGATTGGGGCGCGGGATGCTCTGATTGGACTCGGGGTGCCGCGAGTCGTCTGGAATCGCTTTGACCACACCATCTGCCGCGACCAGGAGAGCGCTCAGCTCCTGGTGCCGGATCCGGCATCCTTGAGCGCCATCGTTCAAGAGGAATCTACGGTGGGGCGGTTCAAAGTGGCCGATGCCATCTGTGGGGCCGGGATTTCCTCGCTGCTGGTGCGCCCGGACGGCATGCTGGTACCCTGCCATGCCATGGCAATGGTGCTGGGCAACGTCACTCAAGAGAGCCTGCAGAGCATTTGGTCCAATTCGCCGATCCTCGCAGAGTTGAGGGCCAGAAGCCGCTCGCAGCTGCCCCACTGTACTCAGTGCCCCGATTGGGAGGCATGCGGCTACTGTCCCGCCGAAGCTGAGCGCATCACCGGTGATTGGCGAGATCCGGCTCCCGGCTTCTGTCATCGCCTCGGCCAACCCAAGGAGGTTGACAAGTGAGCGGGAAAGCTACGCCAACGCCGTTTGTCCCGGAAGGTGCGCATCTGGTGCGGGCGCGCATGATGACCGGCTCCATGTTTCCCCTGGTGCCGGAGGGAACACAATTGATCTTCCAGAAGCAGGGACCCTACCGACCGGGAGACCTGGTGGTTTTTCAGCATGCGCGTGGCTGGATCTGCCACCGCGTCGTCTCTCGGGCCAAAGGCAAAGTGCTGACCTGGGGCGATTGGAGCCGGGCCCCCGACTCGCCGCATGATGAGACCAGCCTGGCGGGTCGCTGCGTAATGCTGGTGCGCAAGGGGGTAGTCATCGACCTCGACTGGCCGCTGCTGCGCTGGGGAAACCGAGGTGCGGCCCTGCTACTTCCCCTGCTCAAGAGAATCATCCTGGGCAGGCAGGAAGGTGGCATGGGGATAGGGAAAAGCCGTGGCTAGCACCTGGTTCTTCAGTCTGTAGCCACTTTCCGCAGCCAGTTCCTGCAATTCTTCGTCGGTGAACCAGTGAGCATAGCCATGGCTGCCACTGATACCATCCATGGACGGATCATCCCCACTGCCTCCCAACAGTCTGGCCACCCTGAGTCCGGCATTGCGCGCCCTGGAGAGCCCCGGTTGAGTCCTGCCCTGGGCAAGGCAGAAGCTGGCCAGCAATGGTCCCCGAGGGCAGAGTAGGCGCAGCTTCTTGAACATGGCAATGCGCCGGTCCTGCCCCGGCACGTGGGTGATGCTCCCCCAGCCGAGGAGGATGCCGTCGAAGGACCTCTCTGCTGACAAGCGCTGCTGAAGTAGCGAAGATTGGTCTAGGAGATCGTCGTAGCTGCCCTCGAGCATGGGACGACCCAGCCGACTTGTCTGGTTCGCATTCTGGACATAGCGGCTTGCCGGTTCAAAGGCAAACACCTCATAGCCCTGCTCTTCAAGGTGGGCCACCTCGCGACCGCTACCAGCAGCCCCCACCAGCAGACGAGCGGGAGGCGACGGCAGGTCAGCGGCGAACCAATCGACCTCCCAGTCTCTTATCTGCTGAGCGTTGTAGGTGCCTCTTCGATCATATGAAGAGATGGTGAGGCGCACCAGCGCGGAGTCATCGAGCAGCCCCAAAGCCAGCCCCGAGAGGAAGTTGCCCGCACGTGCGGAGAACAACTCGAGAGCTCCCTGGCCCCGCAGGAGAGTCACGAGAATCAGTTCAGCAGGGCCTTTGCGCCGCCCCATAATCATGGTGCCCCCTCCCGGTTCGCGGGTCAGTAGACCAACGGTTCGGGAGAAAGTCAAGTCAGCTTGACCCGCTGCTTCCATGTGAGATACCATCCCGTGAGAGGTTTGCCATGCACGGCCAGCGCGTCAGTGACGAACTGAGGAAACTACTGGGGAGCGACAAGGTCGTTACCGATGAGCAGTACCTGCTCTCGTATGCCAGCGACATGATACCAACCGGCCAGCTGCGCAAGTTGGCCGGACGGCTCCCATCCCGCAAGCCCCTTTCTATCTGCTTCGCCGAAGACGTAGAGGATGTGCGCCGGGTGGTCAAGTTCTGTGCTGCGGAACGAGTGCCGATGATTCCGTGGGGGGCCGGGTCCGGTGTCTGTGGGTCCAACGTCCCCGTGGAAGATTCCATCGCCCTTGATCTGAAACGTATGAACCGTGTCCTCTCGCTGGTTCCGGAGGAACGCCAGGTTACGGTGCAGCCTGGCCTCATTGGCGAGGAGCTCGAAGAACGCCTCAATGCCCGCGGCCTGACTATGGGGCACTTTCCATCTTCCATTGCCTGCAGCACAGTGGGCGGCTACGTCGCCTGCCGCTCGGCGGGACAATTCTCCAGCCGTTACGGGAAGATTGAGGACATGTTGCTGGGTTTGGAAGTGGTGCTGCCAAACGGCGAGGTGGCCCGCCTGGGCATTCTGGGGGACGGGCACTACAAAGACCCCGTCCTGGACCTCATCGCCGGTAGCGAAGGGACCCTAGGCGTTATCACCGAGGTCTGCCTGAAGGTGGAACCGCTCCCGGAGAAGATGGACTTTCGCGGGTATGCCTTTCTGGATCTGGAGGATGGAATTCAGTGCATGCGCCGGGTCATGCAGTCCGATTTGCGCCCCACGGTGCTGCGCCTTTACGACCCCCTGGACTCGCTCATGGCTGGCTTTCACTCAAAGACTTCCGACGGAGAGGATATTCACCGGGCAGCGGCGCGCCTCACTGGCCTGAAGGGGACCCTGGCCGCGGCGATTACGGAGTTGAATGCTGCGGGGCTGGCAGTTGGGCTCTTTCGACCCTCACTACTTAACCGCGTCGTTGAGTTACTGCCCACCCGTGCCTTGCTCATTGCCGGCGTTCAAGGGAAGAATGCGAAGATCACCGAGCAGTGGGACCGGTTCACGACCATTGTCGCTGCCGCCCACGGCGAGGACCTCGGCCCCGCCCCTGGGCACGCCTGGTACAAACGCCGCTACGCGGTCTCCTACAAGCAAAGCAAGCTCTATCAGGCGGGGGCCTTCGTGGATACCATGGAGGTGGCCACAACGTGGGAGAATCTGGCCCCCATGTACCGGGCCATTGTCAAGGCTCTGAGTAAGCACGTTTTCATCATGGCCCATTTCTCCCACGCCTACCCGCAGGGGTGTTCCATCTACTTCACCTTTGCCGCCTACCGCCCCACAGAACGCTCCCGCAAGAGCACCTACCAACAGGCATGGCGTGCTGGTCTGGAGGCGGTACAGCGGTTCAACGGCACCATCAGTCATCATCATGGCATTGGCACTTTGAAACGGTGGGCCATGACCCGTGAGTCTCCGGGCGGGCAGGAGCTTTTTCAAGCCTTCAAGCATGCGCTCGACCCGGCATCAATCATGAACCCGGGGAAGATCTACAACATTGACGTCTAGGGGAGCCGATGGCAACGGGGATGAGTGGAACACGGATACGCAAGGAGTTGAGTAAGCATATCCCTGGCCACCGCCTGACTCAATCCGATGCTTTCCGGCTGGTCACGGTGCAGCCGGACAATCCTCAGGAATTGCACACCATCGTTGGCTTCGCTGCACGCGAGGGTGTCCCGGTGGTGCCGGCCGCGCACGCCACTCGCCCTCCTGTGATGGAAGACTGGCACATCCGCCTGAACTTCGGCCGCATGAGTGCAATCGTTGACTTCTCTTTGGAGTCCGGACTGGTCTGTGCGCAGGCCGGCACTAAACTTGCGGACCTCTCCGACTGGCTCATGGAGAAGGGACACTCACTGATGGTGCGACCGGACTACGGTGAGGACATGGAGCTCTGGGAATTCCTGCTCGCTCCCGACGCAGGCAATTTCGGGCCCCGCTTCGGCTCCAAGTGGGAGCAGGTCTTCTCCCTTTCGGCGGTGCTCCCTTCAGGGCGCATCTTCGAGAACAGCCTGGCTCCGGCCAGGGCCTCCGGGCCGGACTTCTCCAGAATCATCCTGGCCGGACGCGGGGCCTTTGGGCTGCCCCTCGAAGTCTACCTGAAGGTCCGCCCATTGCCACGCCGACGTCAACTCACCGCGCTCGCCATCCTGGATTTGCCCGAGGCCTGTGCGAGGGCCTGGAAGGTGGCCGAAGCAGCCCAACCGGAGTTCATGGAGATTGTTGCCAATCAATGCCGCAGCGGTGACAAGGTGCCGGCGCAATTTGCCCTCATCGAGCTCTGGGGCGAGCGCACCGAGGTGGCCCGACGCAAGGAACTGGTGCGCAAACATTTCGGGAAATCAGCGAAGACCACTGACGTGCCCTACGAAGAGCTGCTGGGACTTGAGGAGACCTGTCGTTTCGAACGGGGCGCCCGCTCACAGTATTTCACTGATCGGCAGGGCCTGGCCGAGCTGATTGATAGCGTTGGTCAGGGACCGGTAGCCGACGCACCCCAACTGCGACTGCGCGGATTCGTCCACAACCAGGCCTACGTCACCATTGAACGCCCCGCCGGGTCGCCCCCACGCCCAACCACCACGCAGGATCTATTTACCTCGACTGATGGTTCGTGGCTGCTTCAGGAAACCTCCCGGCACCTCGACCCGCGGGGAATCTTCTCATGGGCCCCACGAGTCTGGGATGAGGTAGGATAGAATGCAGAAGACCCCCACCAACAAAGATATTGAGTGCTGCGTCTACTGCCCTACCCTCTGTCTGTCCAGGTGTCCGGTGGGCCGGGCCTCCGGCAACGTTGGCCTCAGCCCCCAGAGCAAGCAGCTTTCAGTCTGGCGAATCCGCAAACATCTGGTAGAGCCATCCATAAATACCCTGGCGCCGGCCCACCATTGCCTTGACTGTCTCGCTTGCCGGGAGCTTTGCGACCACAACATCAATGTTCCAGCCAACCTTGCCGCAGCACGCATCGAACTGGCCCGACAAGCAGGCCAACTGGTGCCAGCGGAGGCCTGCCGTTACGATGAAGAGGCTGCCTGGGCCAGGCTCAGGGGGATGGCCCCCTCGTGGCGCCGCGTAGACCAGTGCCAGGCGCTCCTGGTACCAGGCCTGGAGATGCTTCGGGAGGAGAACACCGATCTCCTTGAGGCGCTCTTTCGCACCCTCGACCGGTTGGGTGACCTGGTGGTGGGAGTTACCCGGGATTCAGTGCTGGAGTGCGGCCACCATCCGTATGCCCTCGGCCACCATGAGCTGGCTGAGGAGGCTGCGAGGACGAGTCGCAAGCGGTTCCAGCGATACTCCAAGGTGGTCTTCGCATCGCCGCACTGCGCTTCCTTTGTGCGCCTGAAATGGCCGGAAGCTGGCCTCAACCTCGACAAGCAATACGCCACCTTGCTCGAGTTCCTGGGGCGGCGCATCGATTTCAATCGTGCCGGCTTCTACAATCGCAAGGTGACCTACCACGACCCCTGTCACTTCGGCCGACATTTGGGCCTCTATCAGCTACCCCGGGACATTCTCAAGTGGGCCACCAACTCCCGAGCTGTAGAAATGCTTTACACGCGCGAGCGCTCCCTCTGCTGCGGCGGGGGTTACCCCGTCCCGGAAGTTGCTCCCCAGTTGGCAAGCGGCATTGCCGCAGCGCTGATGCAAGAAGCGCTGGCCACGGGGGCTGAGGAATTGGTCATCGCCTGCGCTCAATGCCGTTCACTGCTGCAAGGTCTGCCGGGTGGGTTGCCGGTGCGGCACATATTGGAAATCCTGGCGGAGGTCGAGCCATGACCGTAGAGAATTTCCGTACATGCGTCATTGTCAACCCCAACTCCAGCAACGGCAAGACCGGACAGCAGTGGGAGGCTCTGGCTGCGGCCATGAAGGAGCGTATCGGCACCTTTGACCACCACTTCACATCTCATTCTGGAGAGGGTGCGGATTTGACTCGAGAGGCCCTGGCCAAGGGCTATGAGATGATCGTTTCCGTAGGCGGCGATGGCACCCACAATGAGGTAACCAATGGTTTCTTCGACGGCCTCCGCCCCATCGCTCCGGAAGCTGTCTTGGCCGTGGTGACCAGCGGCACCGGCGGCGACCTGCGCCGCACCCTGGGCCTCGAGAAGGGTCCCTTCGCTGCCCTTGACACCCTGCCCGGCCGCGCCACCCGGCCCTTCGACGTCGGCCAGTTCACCTATCTGGCCCACTCCGGCGAGACGCGCATGGGCTACTTCATTAACATTCTCAGCTTCGGCATCGGCGGTCTGGTGGACGAGAAGGTCAACAAGTCGAGCAAGATACTCGGAGGCAAGGCATCATTCTTTGTCGCCACCTTGCGAGCGCTGGCAGCCTTTCGTCAGCAGAAGATTGCCTTGCAACTGGACGACGGCCCGGTGGAGGAGTTGGCCATTCACAACGTCGCCATTAGCAACGGCCGCTCCTTTGGCGGCGGCATGTTCGTGGCCCCCGACGCAGAGCCCGACGACGGCCTCTTTGATGTCGTAAGCTTCGTGGATATGAGCACCACGCAGTTCGCCGGCCTCGGTTCCTCAATCTACAAGGGGCGCCACCTGGCCAATCCTAAGGTGCGGTTCGCCAGGGCCTCAACTGTTGTTGCCACCAGCGACGACAAGGTCCTCCTCGATGTCGACGGCGAACAGCCAGGCACCCTGCCCCTCTCGGTAAAGAACCTCCGTCACCACATCAAGGTCAAGGTCGCATGAATCGACGCATGGAAGCGTGCCGCGAATGGCTGCGACGAGGGTGGAAAGAGCGGCTGGCGGCGTGCAGCAGCGGTCTCCTGATTGCCTTTGCGTTTCCCACCTTCGATATCTGGCCGTTGGCCTGGTTCGCCCTTGTGCCTCTGCTGCTCGCCCTCGAGGGCAAACCTGCAGGAAAGGCCTTCCGCCTGGCGCTGTTGACCGGCACCACGGCGAACTTCGTTGGCTTCTTCTGGATGGTCACCATGCTCCACCGGTTCGGCCATCTGCCCTATGGAGTCTCGGTTCCAATAATCTTCGTGGGCTCCATCTGGCAGGGCCTGGCCATCGGTGGAGCAGTAGCTCTTTCGGTGGTAGTCACTAGACGACTGGGCTGGCCGCTCTGGCTGGTTTTGCCATTTTTCTACACCGGTTTGGAGGCCTTTCATCCGATCCTCTTCCCCTGGTTTCTCGGCAACTGCCAGTATCAACTACTCTGGCTCATCCAGGTGTGTGATCTTCTGGGCGTCAGCCTGCTCACCTTCCTGCTGGTGTTGGCCAACGGCGTATTGTTCCAACTCTGGGTGGACATTCGCACCCGACGCCACGCCACTGCTCTGGCCGCAGTAGTAACTCCGCCGGCCCTCATGCTCCTCTTGTTGGCCCTCACCCTGGGTTATGGCGGCCCCAGAGTCAGTCAGGTCGAGGAGCGCATCGGGGCTGCTGAAAAGCTCAAGCTAGGCATCATCGAGCCCGAAATTCCCATCTTTGAGGAGCAGCAGGCGGGATTTCCTGAAGGGGCCTCTCCCATCGACATCCTGAAGTGGAACATCCTCTCACTCCAACAATGGTCCCGAGGAATCCTGCAGGATGCCGACGTCGACCTCCTCATCTGGCCCGAGAGCACCTACTTCCCCGCACTCTCCACCTATGCTCGCACCTGGAAGAGTCGCTGGATAGGGGCCGGCAATGAACTCCAGCGCAGGGGAGTTGCCGGCACCTTCCTGGGCAGTGAGAAACTCCCGGCCACGGCGCTGAGCGCAGTTTCCGCGGGGGAGACCCGCACCTTTGTCGGCGGGCAGGGTGGTGCCGTCTGGAAGGTCGGTCGAGAGACGCTGCGCCCCGAAGACAGTGGCTCCAGTGAAGACCTCCATGCACTGGCCGTGGCCTGCCAGGGCACGCCAGAATTGCTTGATACGTCTGCTGACCAGTGCTTTGTTCTCGCCGCGGGAAATGGCGGTGCCGTGCTGGTCCGCAGCCCCTCGGGCTGGGTGAGACTGAAGTCTTCGGAAGTCGCAGACTGGCGGGCTCTCGCCTCTGCCGGCCTGACCGCATTCATTGTCGGAAGCGATGACCGCGTGGCCGTTGGCGATGTCAGTCGCGGCCTTGTGGCGATGCAGAAGACGCCCAAAGACCGCTGGGTCAAGGGCATCCAGATGGGAAGACTCGGGGTCCTCGTTTCGCAGCGCGGAACCCTGGCCGTCCTTGCGCAGGATGAGCCGATGCGCCTCGACCCGGCCCCGAAGGCTCTGCCGGGCACGGTCCTGGATGCAGCTTCGGACGGAATGGGGGGCATCTTGCTGGCCACAACTGAAGGGCTCTTCATGCTCTCTGACAGTGAACTGCATGCGCTTATCGAGCTGGAGTCGGTTTCCAGGGTTGCCTGCGCCAGCCCCGGCGAGTGCCTCGCGGTGACGACTGACGGTCATTGGTCTACAGTTGACACCAGGAGCAACCGGCATAACCGTCTCAGCCAGAAGCAGTCGCCACCAGTCACACTGGTAGGCGTGCCTCTGGCCCGCCATTACTGGTGGCTGCCAGCGGACACCTCTGCCGTCTACGTCTCCCCTGTTCCGCTGCCTTCGGCCAACTCTTTCCCGCAGGCGGTGGAGGCCGACCGGGGCTCGGCCCTGCGCGACCAGAATGCGGTCATCCGCGGGTTCTCCACGCCCCTGCTCTTCGGGGCCACCTCGGGTACCCTCAAAACACTCGAGAAACCCAACAGTCTAGACAATCAGCGCTACAACAGCGCTTTCTTAGCAGATGCCCAAGGTGAAATCCTGGGGCGTTACGACAAGCAGTACTTGCTGGCTTTCGGCGAGCACATTCCCTTTGGCGACGTCTTTCCTTCGCTCTATGATCTCTCCCCAGATTCTGGACGCTTTGCCCCCGGTCCCAGGCAAGCACCACTTGAATTCAAGGGCCACAGTCTCGGCATCCTCATCTGTTACGAAGACATCATCCCTGCCCACACTGATGCCATCGTCGCCCAGGGGGCGGAAGTACTCCTCAACCTCACCAACGATGCCTGGTTCGGCAAGACCAACGAACCCTACCAACACTTCGTCCTGGCTGCATTCCGTGCCGTGGAGCAGCGACGCACCCTCGTCAGAGCAACCACCACCGGCATCAGCGGAGTAGTCTCCGCCACCGGCGAAATCCTCCGCATGACCGACCTTCATGGACCCGAAGTGTTCGTTACCGAGGTGCCGCTGCTGCAAGAAGGTACTATCTATCGCCGCGGCGGCCGTTTCTTCCCCCACGCCTGCCTGGTAATTTCGCTCTTCGCACTGCTGATGGTGTGGCGGCGGAAGCCGCGGTAGACGGCGCCCCTCACTTCGTCGTCATCCCGCGGCCGGCCAGCGGCCGGCGAGGGAACTCTGGGTACAG
>CALGBT010000545.1 GCA_937884235.1 uncultured Pseudomonadota bacterium | reverse complement strand
AATAGTACTGGGTTTGGCCCTTATTCTGGCCGGGTTGCTGGTCCGCACAGCTTTTGCGCAAGGAGTTCCGGAGCCTGCGGAAAGGGAGTCGGTAGAGGCAGCGGAGGATACCGCGGGAGACCCGGAGCCCTCGGAAGAGCAGGAAACGACTGCAGACGAGGAGGTTGGGGATGACGAAGAAGCTGCGGCGGATGACGAAGAAGCTGCGGCGGAGGACGAAGAACCTGTAGCGGATGACGAAGAAGCTGCGGCGGAGGACGAGCCCAAGGAAGAGAAGAAGGGCGTGGTCGTGCTCAAGCGTTCGAGTCGAGCCCCACGCGAGCGAGGGCCATTCACCGTGTTGGGTGCGGCCGCGCTGGATCGGGAAGACACGGCGTTGCGCATCGCTGTGGGCTATCCTGAGGTTCATGCCGTCTATCACATGCCATGGGACACAGACATCGAGTTTGGAGTTGGCGGCGGCTTCTTCTACGGCTTCAATGCCAACTCCACCGGAGATGTCTACGGTGGCAAGTTCCTTGGCGAAGCGCGATGGCGTTTCTACAAAGATGGCCAGCATTCGCTGGCATTAGTGGCCAATCCGGCGCTCGAATTGGGTTCCGGATATAGTGATTTCGTGGGCGGCCTTACCATCGGCTTCCCCGGCATTGTCTATGACTACGCGATCAAGAACGAGAACCATGCGATTCTTGGTTTCTCGGTGCCCTTTGGGTTCTATGCCAGTAAGGTCAAAGGCGAGGCGGGCTTTGCCACGCGCATTCCCCTGGTCCTCAAGGCCGGCATGGAGTTCGAACTGACCGATCTTGTTCATCTCTTCATCAGCTTCGAGATGGGAGCGGACATCTGGACTGGTGACGTCCCCCTACCTGATGGCGAAGGGGTCTATCTCTTCACCCGCGGCTTGACCGGAGCCGGCGTCATCTTGTAAATTGCTTTGGTTTTTCCCGCAAGTATGTTATCTCAAACGTCGCATTGGTGTGCGATGTGGACTGGTTGGGGAAGAGAGATGGCAGATTCAGATTTTGACAAAGACTTCCTTGAGAGTGCCGACGAGCATTATTTCGAGCGACTCAAGCACCTCAGAGAGGCACGTTTTCGCCTTGGTCTGAGGGGTGGCTTGATGGCAATCGGTTTCGTCATCGGCATCTACTTCGTCTTCGTCTCACGTGAGGATGTCGGTTACTACTTCAAGCAAGAGGCCGAGATTGTTGAGTTGGGTAATCTGCGTGCCAAGGATTTCGACTACAGCAAGGTTCAGGCCCTCGAGACCAACGATATTGTCTCCTTCGAGAATGACGTTGTGGTCTTTGATGACCTGGAATCCGAGAAGTTCTCGTTCTACTACTCCCCCATTACCAACTTCGTGGTGCGGACGGAGCGGGCTCTGCCGGACAAAGAGATCTTCCGGATTTCCGACAGGATCGTGGAAATAGGTCCTTTTGAGGCTGGATTGATTTCGCAGCGCAAGGCCTTTCCGGCTGACCTGGCGGTGACGTTTGCCGGGCAGGGACGCATCGTTGCTGGTAAGCAGCTTCCGAAGTGGGCGGAGCCGGTGATTAAGTATATGTCCAACTCCAGCGGCGTGCAGGTGGGAGAGATCCGACTGCTGCTGGAAGGTGATAAACCCGAAGACTATGCACCGTTCCTCTATCTCATCATCGTGGCTGTTATCCTGATGCTGGGTACTGTCGGGTTCTTCGTCGATGCCTGGATCAGGTATCGTCGTGTCAAACGTCACATGACCTATGTTCCGGTTGCATAGCAGCCCGGAACTCGGAGGATTCTCTTGCAGGAGCAGACGTCAGCCCCCAAAACGTTGGCAGGAAAAGAGCTTCTAATGCGTCTGGCCGAGCTGGCCAACGAGAAGAAGGGTCACGATATAGTGGCCCTTCAGGTTAGCAAGCTGGTCTACTACACAGACTACTTCCTCATCGTAACTGGTCGAACCGAGCAACATATCCGTGGTCTGGCTAAGTACATCGAAGGAGAACTGGCGAAGCTGGGTGTCGAGCCGGTGGGAGTCGAGGGACAGGGGCACCACCGCTGGGTGTTGATGGATTACGGCGATGTAATTGTCCAGCTCTTCTTTGAGCCGCTGCGTGACCTCTACGAGTTGGAGAAGCTGTGGGCCGATGCTCCGCGGATCGACTTGGAGTTGATAGAACCCATGCACACCGCTTCCCTCAAGGACGAGGAGGAAGATGCAGACCTCTTCGCCGATTTTGATTGAAAGCAACCATCCTCTTTCCACACCGCATTAGGAACAGTGCGGCGGCCTCAATGGTCGACGACTACCTTCTGCTGGCCTCCCGCACGCTGCGAGTTGACCTTGAGATAGCCTCCTATCTGGACCGGGGCGGGAAGGTTCCGGCGAAATTGCTGGAGCGGGTCTCCTCAAGCGCATCGATCTTCATGTCGGAGCGTGGCCTTGAGGTGACTTCGAAATGGTTCAAGGAGTCCTTCGAAGAGGCGGGCATGTCCGGTCGTTCGTTGCTCTTCGTGATCGGTGATGCAGAGGGGTTGCCGCCGGCCCTGGAGCAGGCCTGCAGTCGCAAGATCTGTCTTTCGAAGTTGACTATGCCCCACGAGTTGGCGCTGGTCGTGCTGGCCGAACAGTGCTGGCGAGCGGCGTCGATGATTGCCGGCCACCCCTATCACAAGTAGAAGCGGGAAGGGGGCTCTCTGACCGTGCCGCAGGACTCCGTCCTATTCGAAATCGCCTTTACGAATGCCGTATTTGGAGAGCTTGTAGCGCATGGCCCGAAAGGAGATGCCGAGGCGCTTGGCGGCGTCAGTGACGTTGCCCGAGGACTGGAAGAGAGCCTGGGTGAGCAGCTTCTGCTCAACCTGCTCCACGAAGTTGTCCATGGAGAAGTTCTCGCCCGGGTCTGGAATAACACCAGGGTCGGTGCGTTCGGTGCGAGGTCCTCGCAGTCGGGATGGGAGTGAGCGGGCGGTGATCCACTCGGTTTGCTCGAAGGCCACTGCGCGTTGCACTACATTCTCAAGCTCACGGACATTTCCCGGATAGTCATAAGACCTCATGAGGGCCATTGCTTCCCGATCGAAGCCCATGATGCGCCGGCCCAACTCTTCGCTGTACCGGGTCAGGAAGTGGTGGGCGAGGAGCGGGATGTCTGCGGCGCGTTCCCGCAGGCTTGGCAAGGTAATCTGAATGACGTTGATGCGGAAGTAGAGGTCATCTCTGAAGTTGCCTTTGCGAATCTCATCTTCCAGGTTCTTGTTGGTGGCAGCGATAATGCGTACGTTTACGTCAATCTCTGATACGCCGCCAACCCTCTTCACCTTGCGCTCCTGCAAGGCTCGCAGCAATTTGACTTGGAGATGGAGGCTCAGTTCGCCGATTTCGTCCAGGAAGAAGCTACCGCCCGAGGCAGTCTCAAAGAGTCCTTTCTTGTCTGCAACGGCCCCGGTGAAGGAGCCCTTGACGTAGCCGAAAAGCTCGCTCTCCATGAGATTGTCAGGTATCGCACCGCAGTTGATAACCACGAATGGCTGTGTGGCCCGAGAGGAGTTGTAGTGCAGCGCCCGCGCTACGAGTTCCTTGCCGGTGCCACTTTCGCCGCCGATGAGAACATTGGTACGGGTATCGGCGATCTGGCGGATGGTCCGATAGATTTCCTGCATCTTCTCGCTCTTGCCGATGAGGTTCTCAAAGGAGAACTTTCCAGCCACTTCTCGCTTCAGCCGCAGGTTGTCGAGTACGAGTTCACGTTTCTCCAGGGCTTTGTCGACGATGACTCCGGCCTCATTGACCTTGAAGGGCTTGGCCAGGTAGTCGTAAGCTCCCAGCTTCATGGCTTCAATGGCTGTCTCGGTGGTGGAGAAAGCTGTAACCATGATGACCTGCGTGTCCGGCCAAAGGCGTTTGACCTCTTGCAGGACCGTGATTCCATCCACCTCGGGCATGCGCAAGTCAGTGAGTACCAGATCGAATTCCTCTTCCGTGAAGAGCTCGATAGCTTCTTTGCCATTGGCCGCTAGAGCTACCTCATGGCCCTTCTTGACAAGGAAGATCTCGAGAAACTCACGCATGCTGCGCTCATCGTCCACTACCAGCACTTTGGCCATCAGCCGCAACCTCCAGAATTACTGGATCGCTTCATCCAAATCGTCAGTTCCGTGCATGTGTGTGCGCGGCACGGTCACCACAAACTTAGTACCGCCAGAATCCCCGGCAGGCAACACCTGAATGCTGCCTCGATGCTCTATCAGGTTGCGATAGACCGTTGCCAGCCCCAATCCGGTGCCCTGCGCTTTGGTCGTGAAGAAGGGCTCAAATACCCGTTTGGCATCCTCTCCCGAGATTCCCGGGCCATTGTCTTCTACTTGCAAGGTAACATGGTCGATGCCGCCATGGACCGAAACCGTCACGATGCCGTTGTCCTCGACTGCCTCAATGGCATTGAGGGCCAGATTCCACACCACCTGGCGCAGTCGAGCCCGGTCGCCCATGAGGGTCCCGAGGCCGGATTGGAAGTGGCGGAGCGAGACGCTCTGGGCCCGTTCGTCATGGCTCAACATCTGGACCACCTCTGCTGCCAGCTCCGCCAGATCCACCTCTTCCCGCTGAACCTCTCGGGGGCGGGCATACTCCAGGAACTCACTGATCCACTGGTTGAGGTGTTCGGTTTCCCGCACGACGATATCCATGAGACGCCTTTCAGAACCGTCCACATTGAGGCTGTCTGCCAGTAGTTGAATTGAGCCGCTCATGGAGGCCAGGGGGTTACGAATCTCGTGGGCGATGTTGGCCGCCATGCGGCCGAGGGCGGCGAGTCTTTCCGAGCGCTCAACCTCCTCCTCCATCTCCTTCATTCTGGTGATGTCGAAAAAGAGGAGGATGTACCCGACCTGTCGGCCGTCGGAGCCGCGTAGCGGCGAGATGGTCCAGCGTAGGTAAGTGCGACGGCCACCGATCATCTGGATTGTCGTTTCGGTATGGCTCCTGTGCGCTTTGTCAGGGTTCTCAAGGACAGGCCCCATGTCAGGGAAGATCTCCGAAACCCGGCGTCCCAGAAGCTCCACCTCAGTGCTTTGCAGCATTTCGCATGCTCGCAAATTGATATAGGCGACGCGGCGCCTGGAGTCCACGGTGATGAGGCCGTTTTCGAGGGACGAGAGAATCGACTCGTGAAGGTTGGTCAGTTGTTGCAGATCGGCCTCATGCTCCCGGGCCAGAACGTCGGCAGAGCGCAGTTGCTCTGCCAGATAGCTCGACAGGAAGGCGATGCCGAAGAAGGCCAGGATGTTGACTGTCAAGCTGGGCAGAATCCCGGCGAGACCCCTGGCGGCCTCGCGTTGCCAGAGGGTGGTGCCGTCCCCGAGCAGATCGTGGATTGGTTGTCCAAGCATCTCCATCTGTCCGGCGGCAACACCAGCCAGCAACAACGTGTTGAAGGCAGCGAGGAAGACGGCCCCTTTCCGGTAGAGGACGATGCTGGCATTGATGATGGCCAGGGAGTAGAGGAAGGTGAAGATGCTCTCGACTCCACCAGTGAGTGTCACCAGGGCAGTGGCAAAGAGCGCATCACCAACGAAATGCACGTAGGCCAGGGCCAACAGTCGGCGGTCATCCTGCCATCGTTCCAGCAGCCCGGCGCTGACCACGCACAGCAGCATTAGCCCAGTGATGGCGCCATAGACCAGCTCTCGTCCGCCCCGTGAGAGGAACTGGATTTCATCCTGGATGCCGAAGAAGGTGGCCAGTAGGAAGACAACTGCCACCACGAGGCGGAAGAGTGTCAGTAATTTGAGTTTATTCGAAAGGCTGGTCGGATCCACCGGAATCCTATACGCCGCCGGCCATGTTGAAAATGGGTGCGTACATGGCAATCATCACGGTACCGATGATCCCACCCAGAACGACCATGATGAGCGGCTCCATCATGGAGGTAACGCCATCAACCGCGGCGTCGACTTCGTCGTCGTAGAAATCGGCAATCTTGGTGAGCATGACGTCTAGGGCACCGGTGGACTCACCCACCGCGATCATCTGAATAACCATCTTCGGAAAGAGCCGCTGCTCCATCAGCGGAGCGGCGATTGACTTACCCTCTGCGACGCGGTCGCGAGTGTACAAAACGCCTCTCTCAATAACCTTGTTGCCAGACGTTTTGGCAACGATCTCCATGGCATCAAGGATGGGTACACCAGAACCGACCAGAGTACCGAGGGTACGGGTGAACTTGGAGATTGAGGCCTTGATGATGAGGTTACCGAAGATGGGCATCTTGGTAAACATCTTGTCCGTGATGTACCGGCCCGTCGTGTTTGCACGGATGGCTTTGTAGGCAACGACCAGTGCGACAGAACCGCCAATAAGGTAGGGGATGTTGGCGATGAAGTTGTCGGAGACGCTGACCATGAAGACAGTCAGGGCGGGCAATTCTCGGTCCCCCAGGCTGGAGAACATGGATGCGAAGGTCGGAACCACCTTCCAGAGCAGGCCGGCGGTAATGGCCAGCGAGACCAGGAGGACGGTGACCGGATACTTCATTGCCCCCTTGATGCGCTGCTTCAACTTCATGTTCTTTTCGGTGTAGTCGGCGAGGCGGTTGAGAATCGTATCGAGAATACCGCCCATTTCGCCGGCGGCGATAAGGTTGATGAACAACTCGTCAAAGATCTTCGAGTGTGGCTTGAGCGAATCGGCGAAGGTGTTACCATGCTCGACGCTCTTCTTAACCGCCAGTAGCACTGATTTGAAGTTCTGGTCAGGTTCCTGGGTGCCAAGAATCTCAAGGCATTGGACCAGGGGAAGACCGGCATCAATCATGGTCGCGAGCTGACGAATGAAGACGACAATGGACTTGGAGCTAACCCCCCCAAAACCCGGAATTACGAGTCCCTTGGACTGCTTCTTAATGCCGATGATTTTGATCTTGTTGACGGCCAGTTGCTTCTCAACCTCAGCCCGAGACTTCGCATCCATCTCGCCGGTCTGCAACTGACCCTGATCGTTAGTGCCTTCCCATTCGAATACCGGCATGGCGCATTACTCCCCGTGGTCTCTACTTCCCAGTGTCCGCGCTCGCGATCATTTTGTCAAATTCCTGACGGTCAGGACTGTACTCCTGGGCATGCTCCTTGGAGATGACTCGCAGTTGCACCAGTCGCACCAACGCCTGGTTGTAGGTCTGCATCCCCGAGTTCTTTTGGCCTATCTGCATTTGCGAGTAAATCTGGTGCGTTTTGTCGTCACGAATGAGGTGGCGAATGGCCTGATTGGGCATCAGCAGTTCACAGGCCAGGACCCGGCCACCCTTGACGTCTTCCCGCTTCAGGAGCGATTGGGAGATAATGCACTGCAATGAAAAGGAGAGCTGCGTGCGCACCGCGTCCTGTTGCTCAGAGGGAAAGAAGTCGAGAATTCGATGGATGGTCTGCACGGCCGAGTTGGTGTGCAGTGTGGCCATTGTAAGGTGGCCGGTCTCGGCGATCTTGAGGGCGATCTCCATGGTCTCACGGTCGCGGATCTCACCCACCAGCACAAAGTCAGGATCCTGCCGCAAAGCGTAGCGCAACGCGGCTGCAAAAGAGAACGTGTCACTTCCCACTTCCCGCTGATTGACGATGCAGTTCTTGTGCTGGTGCAAGAATTCAATGGGGTCTTCGATGGTCAGAATATGGCCCCGGTGACGGTTGTTTATTTCGTCAATCATGGAGGCCAGAGTTGTCGATTTCCCCGACCCGGTGGAACCGGTGACCAGTACCAACCCGTTGGGCTTGTCGATGACATCCTCGACAACAGTTGGTAGCCCCAGTTTCGCCAACGGCATGATACTGGTAGGGATCAGGCGGAGTGCTCCTGCGACGGAACCCTGTTGCCGAAAGAAGTTGGCCCGAAAACGTCCCTTCTCTTTCCACTTGAAGGACATGTCGACTTCGTTTTCAGTTTCGAAGGTCTTACGTTGGCGCTCGGTCAGAAGCGAGTAAGCGATTTCCTGAGTATCGGCTGGGGTAAGAGGTGCAGTCTTCAGCTTGTACAGCTTTCCATCAATCCGCATGGCCGGGGGCGAATACGCGGTGATGTGAAGGTCACTGGCGTTCTTGTCAACGACCATGTTCAGCAGTCTGTGGATATCAACCGAAGTTCTCTTCTCGCTCATGGATGCACCGCTCCATCAAAACACAACTAATCTCGACGAGTCACTCGCAGAATTTCTTCCATGCTGACCTGACCGCCGATGAATTTCTGGATGCCGGAGCCTCGCAGGGTCGTCATTCCCAGGCGCATTGCTTCTCGCTTCAACTCCATGGCGGAGTAGCCTTGGAGGACACATTCTCGTAGCTCGTCAGCCATGGGCATGATCTCGTAGAGGGCCAGTCGGCCTTTGTAACCGGTATCGTTGCAGGTCTTGCATCCTTCCCCGGCCATGGGCTCGAAGTTCTCGATCTCCTCCTCGGTGAGGCCCATGTCCATCAGGGACTGCACCGGAATCTCGGTGGGAGCTTTGCAGTCTTTGCAAATCTTGCGGGAGAGACGCTGGGCCGCAACGAGGTTCACCGAAGAGGTCACCAGGAATGGCTCAACCCCCATGTTCAGCAGGCGGTTGATGGTGGAGGGGGCATCGTTAGTGTGGAGGGTGGACAACACAAGGTGGCCGGTGAGTGCCGCTTTGACCGCGATTTCGGCGGTTTCAAAGTCTCGAATCTCGCCAACCATGATGATATCAGGGTCCTGCCGCAGGAAGGAGCGCAAGGCCGCAGCGAAGTTGAGTCCCACTGCGTCGTTGATGGCCACCTGGTTGATGCCTGCCATGTTGAACTCAACGGGGTCCTCGGCGGTGGAGATGTTCTCTGAGGTCTTGTTCAATTCCATCAGTGCAGAATACAGAGTTGTTGTCTTACCGGACCCTGTTGGACCGGTAACGAGCATCATCCCCCAGGGCTGGTTGATGGCATCCTTGAAGATTGCCAGCTGATCCTCGGCAAAGCCGAGTTGAGTCATGTCGAGTTGCAGGTTTGACTTGTCGAGAATTCGGAGGACCACCTTTTCGCCGAACAGCGTGGGCAGCACGGAAACTCGGAAGTCGACCTCTTTCTCGCGGCCCAGTACGAGCTTGATACGGCCATCCTGGGGGAGACGGCGCTCGGCGATGTCCAACTCTGCCATAATCTTCAGGCGAGAGACGATGGCGTTACGCAGACGCAGCGGCGGCTTCATGGTCTCATGGAGCACACCGTCGATGCGCAGGCGGATCCTGAATTCCTTCTCGTAGGGCTCAATATGGACATCGGAGGCACCTCGACGGATGGCGTCCACGAGCACCAGGTTGACGAGGCGGACGACCGCAGAATCTTTGGATTCCTTCTCCAACTCCTCGATGTCGATGCCCTGATCTTCCTGGAGAATGCTGACATCTTCCTCGGCCATGCCCTCAAAGATGTCCTCAAGGACCTGCTCTTCCTCGTGGTAGTAGTCCTCGAGTGCCTCCCGAATGGAAGATTCTGCCGCCACCACCATCTCGACGTTGTACCCCGTGAGGAACTTGATATCGTCCATGGCATAGATGTTCGATGGGTCGCTCACCGCAACAATGAGCGATGAGCCCTGTTTCTCCACGGGGATGATGCCGTGGCGCTGGGCCACTTCCTTGGGAACCATCTTGATGACTTCTTCCGGCACTGCGATGTCTTCGAGAGAAACAGCGGGCACTCCGTATTGCTTCGAGAGGAAACTCACGAGCTGCTGCTCGGAGACATAGCCCAGCTTGGCGAGGGTGTTGCCCAGCTTGCCACCATGGCGCTCAATCTCTTTGCGGGCGTCGTCCAGCTGAGCGAGGGAGACAACCTCTTCCCGCAGCAGGACTTCACCAAGACCGGCACTGGCCGAGCGTGCCCGTGGCACCTCCCCTTTGGAACCCGCGTTTGCGTTGCCGGGACCCCTACGATCACCACCACCGGAAGTATAGTCGGCCATATCTTGATCCTCTATTCGTCACTCGCCAGAACAGCGTAGTAGTGAGTCGTCCATACGCGCACTCTACACACGTGTTAATCCTAACACGTGCCCACGATAGCCGTCAACAGCGGGTCGCCGCGGTCTTTCTGTTCCGTGTACCTCGTTGGTTTCTCAGGCATGCGCGGATGGTGTCAGATCAGCAGCAGTGCCACTGCCCAGAGGGCGAATCCGGCCCCGGCCCCGGCGATCCACGGCCAGCGAGGCACCGATGGCCGGTCCCAGCGCCAGGCCAGCATGGCCAGGCAAGCCGCGTAGCAGACGAAGGAGAGGCCCATGAGCAGCGCCCAGAAGCCGCTGGGGGTCTCCACCGAGCTGGCCAGAGCCTGATAGCGGGCCTCGGCGGCAGCGATATCCGTGGTCTCGTCGCGGCTCTTCTTCCATGCAGCCAGGGACCTGGCATAGCCGGCATCTGCCGCGGCCATCAGTGTCTCGTCGGGAACACCGATCCAGACCGTGGCATAGAGTGCACCCCGAGCGTCATCGTAGGCCGCCACGGCCTCAGGCCACCGCTCCTCGGCGACATAGATGTCCCCCAGCGCCAGCAGCCCCCTGATTCCATCGTGGTGTGACCCGATGAGCGGAACAAAGCTCCGCCCAGCAGTCAGGAAGTAGTTCTGTGCCTCCACCTTCTCACCGTCTGCCAGGGCTGCATCAGCGGCAGTTAAGGCACTCCGGCCATCCCACCAAACCCGACCCACCGCAGCCAAGGTCACGATGGCGACCGCCAGTACACCGACATAGGGAGCCAGCCGTTTCACACGAAGTCCCTCCGTTGGAAGACCAGGGCCGCAATGGTAACGAGGATCACTACGTAGGACAGGCTGTAGCCCAGCGCCTGTCCGACATAGAGCCAGGGCACCTCCACTTCCAGCAGGATCTCCTTGCCAATATCGAACATGGAGAGGTCTGGAAAGATGGCTGTGACTGCCTTGCCCATTGGGCGAAGCTGCGGGGCCGAGACGAACAGCCCTTTGCGGGCCAGGAGCATTTCCTCAATGTATAGGACCTGGCGCCCCAGTATGTAGATTCCGAAGGTGAAGATGCCCGAAAGTATTGGCGTTGAGAAGGAGGAGAAGAGCACCGCCACGGCGGCGACAATGGACAACTCGGCCAGTACCAGGAGTACCGCCTTAAAGAAGACCAGGCGAATGGGTACGTCGCGCAGCAACAGCACGCAGCCCCAAGCGAGGGCCAGAACGACAGTAACGGTAATCAGAATCAGGAACATCCCCAGGTAGCGCCCGAGAATGAATTCGTGACGGTAGACCGGCTTCGACAGCAGCGAGTAGATTGTCTTGCGCTCCAACTCCTTGAAGACCAGCAGGACACCGATGGTCACGGAAATGACCACTCCGGCAAAGGAAATGAAGAAGAGGCCGAAGTCCTGCACCACTCGACGTTGCTGATCAAAGACCACCAGCTCCGAGACAATCAGGGAGGCCAGAATCAGCACCAGAGCCCCGACCATCAAGCCGATGAAGGCGCGATTGCGGGCCGCCTCCTTGAAAGTGTTGAGACCGATGGCGAGCATGCGATAGAGGCTGGTCTTCATGCTCCTTCCTCCTGTGCTGTGCGAACGAAGATCTCCTCCAGGCTTTCGCTACGCGGTGCCACCACATCCACCTGCGCCCCACCCTTGACGAGCAGTTCCACGATGGCTGCAGCATCCGCCCTGGTGGCCAGGAGCTTCATCTTTTCGCCAAAGTCTTCTACCGCAAGTGCTCGTGCTACGACCGTGGCCTTCACCGAAGCTGAGACGTTGGAGGCAATTATCTCCACCTCTTTCTGCCCCTGAAGCACGAATTCGCTGGTGGCCCCAAAGTACTTGAGCAGCCCCTTGTGAACGATGGCGAGATGGTCACAGAGTAGCTCGATATCGGCCAGGATGTGAGAAGAGAAGAAGACCGTCTTGCCCCTCTGCTTGAGCGCCACGATGATGTCTTTCAACTCCTTGCGGCCAATGGGGTCCAGTCCCGATAGTGGCTCGTCCAGGATCACCAGTTCAGGGTCTCCAATCAGGGCTTGCGCAAGGCCCGCGCGTTGCAGCATTCCCTTTGAGAACTTCCGCAATGTTCGGTCCCGGGCGTGGTCCAAGCCAACGAGGGTGAGCAACTCGTCTACCCGTTTCCGCCGCACCGCCCGCGGTACTCCGTAGAGTTGGCCAAAGAAATCAACCAACTCGCCGGGCTTGAGGTAGTCGTAGAAGTAGGGCTGTTCCGGGAGGTAGCCGATGCGCTTGCGCGCCTCGATGGAGCCAGGAGGTGAGCCGAAGAGCTCGATGCGACCGCCACTAGGGCGAATGAGATCCATGAGCATCTTCATGGTGGTGGTTTTGCCGGCACCGTTGGGGCCTAGAAAGCCGAAAATCTCACCTTGGTTGACCACAAAAGAGACCCCGCGCACGGCTTCCACTACCTTGCGGGCGAAACCGACCTTGAAGGTCTTCTTGAGGTCCTCCACGACCATTATCCGGTCCGTCATTCCATTCTCCTCACTAGTCGCCCACCGCCTCTCGCAACCCGGCTACCACCGTGGCTACGTCCTGTGCCGACATGCCGTCATGGAGGGGCAGCGCCAGTCCCCGGTCGTGCAGCGTGTGCGAGTGTACCAGCGGCCCGGTGCGCGGCAAGCCGGCAAAGGCTGGCTGGGTATGAATGGCAAAACCCGGGAGCGTCGATTCGATTCCTCGCTGGAGCAGTTCCCGAGCCACGGCCCCTCGGTCGATGCCCGGGGGCAGCAGGACGACCATGGACTGGAAGTTGGCGCCCGGCACACCAAAGCCGCCAGGGACCGCGATTTCGCCCCACTCATTCAGTAGTTTCAGATAGTGCATTCCAAGGTCGCGTCGGGTTTGCAGCATGGCCTCGAGCCGGGTGATATGGTCCAACCCCAGGGCCGCATGGACTTCGCTCAGGCGGGCGTTGTAGCCCAGCGATGTGAAGTTCCGGTCCAGCCCCTGTCCTGTCAGTCCCAGGCTGCGTAGTTCCCTGGCCTGTCGGGCCAACTCCGGGTCCTCCAGAATCAGGGCCCCGCCCTCGGCGGTGGTCATCACCTTGCGCGGGTGGAAGGAGAAGATGGAAACGGTTGCCCGGGTGCCGCAAGGCACGGAATCAGAGGTGCTACCCTGGGCGCATGCGGCGTCTTCGAACCAGCGCCAGCCGCCCGTCAGAGCTCGTTGGCGCAGTGCCTCGTTGGGCCCGGGAATGCCAAACTGGTCAATGGAGAGGAAGCCGTATTCCGGACCTGCGGGCCACCCATCAAGGGCCTCGGGGGGCATGGACAGCAAGTGGGCATCGATATCGGTGAGGGTCAGCTTCAGTCCCACCCGTAATGCCGACGCGGCCACCGACGGAAAGGTGAAGTCGGGGATCAGCAAGTGGCGAACACCGAGGTCGTAGAGGATTTGGAAACCGAGCAGGGCCGCGGTCGTGCCGCTGGAAACCAGCACTACCTCCCGGCCCTGGACCTGTGCCGAGAGCAGGTCCTCAAGTTCGCCCACCAGGCGCCCCGAAGTCAACATGCCGTTGGCCAGCAGTGGTCGTAGCCGCTCCAGGACGTCCTCGGAGAGGGCCGGATGGGCGAGGCGGATCATCGGTCAGGCCCCCAATCCAAGCTTGCGAGCATACCAATCGAGGGTCAGTTCGAGCCCGTCTTCAAGCTCCACCTGGGGTTCAAAGGAGAGCAACTTGCGGGCTTTGGCGATGTTGGGAATGCGGAGCTCAACGTCGGGGAAGTCCCAGGGAATCGAGACCACCGGAGAGGATGACCCAGCCAGTCGCACGATGAGCCTGGCCAGATTGTAAATGGTGATGGTGGCTCGGGGATTGCCGATATTGAACGCATTCCCCACCGCCTCTTCCTGCTCCAGAGTCGTGCAGATACCGTCGATGATGTCACTGATGTAACACCAGCTGCGAATCTGGCTACCGTCATTGTGGACCGTAAGGGGTTCACCCTTGAGTGCCTTGACTATGAAGTGATGGATGGCCCCCTCACCAACCTGACTCGGCCCGTAGATGTTGAAGGGCCTGATGGAGAGGGCCGGAAGGCCGAACTCCTTGTAGTAGTTGAGAGCCAGATGCTCAGTGGCCAGCTTGCTCACGGCATAGGTCCAGCGGGCTTCCCCCACCGCCCCGAGTTGGGCCACATCACCTTCGGTAACGTTGTAGGCATAGCGGCCGAAGATCTCGCTGGTTGAGAAATCGATGAAACGCTCGATGTTCCCCGCTTCGAGGCAGGCATCCAGGGCATTGACTGTCCCCAGTAAGCTCACCCGCATGGTCTTGACCGGCTGCTTCATGACCGTGTCAACGCCGGCGATGGAGGCCATGTGGACCACCATGTCAACGCCCTTCACCGCGGCAAAAAGCTGGTCTCGATCAAGGACGTCACCGCGCACTACCTCGATATTTGGGTGGTCAGCCAGGCCCGTCCCACTGAGTGCGTCACGGTGAAAATTATCGTAGAGCACCAGCCGATTGTTGCCCTTGAGACGCTCCGCCAGGGAGGTGCCGATGAAGCCGGCACCACCGGTAATCAGAATGCGCTTGTTCTCAATCACAGTTGCTCCTCTTTCGCTCGCTCCACGGGCACCATTGAGCCGACCACGTGGAAGAGAGGCTGGGGAATGTATCCAAACTGGTCTTGCCAGCGCTTGTCCTCGTTTTCGAAACGATCCGCCAGCTCTTTTTCGCCGTAGGCCCGGGCCCTGGTTCTGATCTCCTTCCGCTGCCTGTCGGAGGCGTGGTAGTAGGTCAGGTAGATCTGCTGGATGGCACGCTCCGTCTCTTCCTTGTCCCATAGATTACCGGCGACAAAGTTCGGGTCAACCGAGGAGTTGGGCAGTACAGAGGCCACCGAGAAGTAGTCGAGTCCCTCCAGCCGCAGGGCCAGCAGTTCATCGGGAGTCTTGTCGCGGTACCCAAAATAGAGGTTGAAGCCGACATCAAAATAGAGCTCCCAATTGTCAGGGCAGAAGTAGATGCCGGTGAGGCCATAGTAAATGGCGCGGTCGATGATCTCGTTGGAGAGCTGCGGCGCGAACTTGATAACTTGCGCAGCCCAGAGGAAGACCCGCGGGTTGAATGGGAAGATGCCTTTGACCCAATGGCTGGCCAGTTCCGTCTGGCATATTCCGGCATCGCAGACAGCTCCCTCTTCCAGGCAATCAGCTGCGTTCTTGCATGGTGGTTCGCATTTGTCGGGGGGGAGCAGCAGCTTGCGTCCGAACCGGTCTCGGCAGTAGCCGATGATGGCGTCTACATAGGTGTCGAGCCATTCGTATTTGCGGTCGAAACTCAAGTGCGTGGCGAAGTAGTTGTTGGCGGCCATGAAGACCATGTCTGAAGTGAACGATTCGTAGCCCATGGAGAAGAACCGCACAACCTCGTTGGGGGGCATGTAGGTGGTCTCCGCCGCCCGCAGATCCACGTCCCGAGCCTTGGTCAGCTTCTGGTCGAGTCGCAGCTTCTGCGTCCCGAACGCAGCCACCATGAAGCAGAAAGAGACTAGCAGCAAGGCCACCCTCTTTCCTGATGATTCCATCACTGCCTCCAATTGCCTCGGGGTCAGACCACGATCCAACCGTCGCATCCTAGCACATCCAGGGGAACGGGAAAAGGTCGCAAAGCGCGCACGTAACGCCTGTCAGGGGGTGCGCACGACGGCTGTGACTGGTCCATAGCGGTTGAGCGGGAGCAAGTGATAGCCTCGAATGCCGGTGCGCAACACCGCCACATTGTCTTCATGCCAGAGCGGCAGGATGGGCAGATCGTGACTGATAATGGCTTGAGCCCGCTCGTAGTATGGCATTCGGGCAGATTCGGTCATGGTGAGACTGCCCAGATCGAGCAGGCAGTCCAATTCCGGGTTAGCGTAGAAGCTACGATTGCCGTTGCCAATGGAGACCGGCAGACCAAAGGCATCACGCAGTATATTCTCGGCTGCCTGCTCCTGCACCAGGGGAATCCAGCGTCGTTGGCACTCCTCACCAAAGGGTCCTGCCACCTCTTCGAAGCGCGGCGGAAAGAAGCGGCGGTCAAAGGTTCCGAAGGAGCTCTTGTCGGGTTGGGGAGTCAGCACTGGAGCCGCCTGGGAATAGAGTAGCCAGCGCAGAATGTCGGGGTCGATGATCTGCGGCAACTGCAGAATGTAGAGCTCGAAGTTCCCCTGTCTCACATCGGCCAGAAAGGTTGACAGTTCGAGGGGGAGCAGTTCCACCTTCACGCCGATCTCACCCAACCGGTAAGCGATGAGGGCCCCGATGTTCTTGCGGAAGAAGTCGGTGGTCACCTTGAGGGTCAGTGAGTAGCGGAACCCCGTCTCGGGATCGACGGGAAGCCCCGCCGCGTCCAATAAGCGACGTGCCTCGTCCGGGTCATAGGAGTGCCGCTCCAGCTCCCCGCCGGCCGCCCAGTGTAGCGGGGGGATGATGCTGTCGGCCACTACGGCCATGCCCCGAAACTGCTCTCGCACAATGCTGTTGCGGTCGATGCCCAGTGCCATGGCCTTGCGCACCCGCCGATCCGCCAGCCGGTCGTCGAGCAGGTTGAAGGCCAGGTAGGTGGTGCAGGCCGCAGGACGGTGCAGCACCTGCACGTTACCCTTCTCTTCCAGAGTGCGAACCACCGGCGGCGAGAGCGCATTGACCAGAATATCTCCGCTGCCACCCATGATCGACAGCACTCGGGTGGCCTCGTCGGGAAGGGTTCGTACCTCGACGTAACGCGGCTCCACCTTTTCGAAATGGAATTCGCTGCGCTCAAGTATGATCTTCTGGTCGCGATACCGGGAGTGCAGACTGTAGGGGCCGCAGCCGACGACGTTGTCGCCAAACTCGCCATCAAGGCCGCCCCTTGGCGCAAGCACATGCTCTGGCACCAGACCGATTGCCAGATCCACTGGAAAAGTAGCGTATGGCGTTTGCAACTGGAAATGGACCTTCCCGTCCTCCTCCCAGATGCGCTCAATTCGGCGTTGAAGTTCGCCCCGGAAGGGTGAGGCACGTCTGGCACCAATGATGGAGCGGAAGGTGAAGAGCACGTCTGCGGCGGTTACCCGGACGCCGTCATGCCAGTAGATATCTGGTCGCAATGTTACCACCCAGTGGCGGCAGCCCTCGACCCCCTCAGCGCAGGCTGGCTCAAGCGACTGGGCAGCCTCCGGTACCGGCCGCACATCCTCGGTTTCCACGTGAAAGAGGGAGCAGTGGATCAGTCTGGTCAGCTTGGTTGACGACGCGTCGCTGGCATAGCGCGGATCAAGCTCCCGCGGGGCGCTCTCAATGAGGATCACCACCCGCTCTTCACGCTCGCCAGGTGAGGGAGGCTCTCGCAGGCAGCCAAACTGCGTGCCTGCAAGGCCGGCGATGAGCAAGGCAACCACTCCCTTGATGTGGCCTCGCGTTATCTTTCCCAATGCTCCCCCTGCCTTGTTCCGCTCACCGTTTGATGCTATCGTCTACCCCGCCCGTAAGCAAGAGGTAGGTAGTTGAGATCCCCCCGCATTCAGATCATGCCAGAGTGGCTGAAGAACCAGATCGCCGCCGGCGAGGTCGTCGAGCGCCCAGCGTCGGTGGTGAAAGAACTGGTGGAAAACGCGCTCGACGCCGGAGCCACACGCATCACCATTGAAGTCGAGGAGGGGGGGAAGCGCCGCATCCGGGTCCTCGATAACGGCGGTGGTATGTCCCGAGACGAAGCCGTCCTGGCCTTGGAGCGTCACGCCACCAGCAAATGTGCCTCCATCGAAGACCTTCATAATATCGGCACCTTCGGGTTTCGCGGAGAAGCCTTGCCTTCCATCGCTTCGGTCTCCAGATTCACCTTGCGCACCCGTCAGGCGGAACTCCCCTCCGGTACCCAGGTCACCATCGGCGACCGCGGCCATCGGGAGGCCGAGGAGGCTGCCATGCCAGCGGGTACCGACGTGGCCGTAAATGAGCTCTTCTACAACGTCCCCGCCCGGCGCAAGTTCCTCAAGAACGACTCCACCGAAAACCGTACCATTGTCGATGTCGTGCAGCGGATGGCCCTCTCCAACCACCAGGTCCATTTTGAACTGAGCGTCGACGGGCGTCAGGTCATCCTTGCTCCCCCAGAGAAGGACCGTCTGTCCCGCATCTTCGCGATTCTTGGCCGCAAAGTCTGCGACCACCTTTATGAATGCTACCTTGAGGGCCCCGTTGGAGTGCGCGGTTTCGTCTCAGAACCGGACCTCAAGAAGCGCGGAGCCACCGGCCTTTTCACCTTTGTCAACGGCCGATTCGTTCGGGACAAGCTGATCATTCAGGCAGTCATGAATGGGTATGGCACCTTACTGGGTCGCGGCGATTACCCCTATGCCATCCTTGACATTGAAGTGCCTCCCAACCAGATGGATGTCAACGTCCATCCGGCCAAAAGTGAAGTGCGATTCCAGCGCAGCAGTGAGGTTTTCGCCGCCATCGCCAGGGCGGTCCGCCTGACTGTCTCGGAGGCACCCTGGTTTCGGGGCCGCCTGCAGACCGATGAGGCCGCGGCTACGAATCGAGATGCGCTGTCAGCTTTTGCCGGAGCGACCGATTCATCTTTGGAGCCGTTCTCTCCACCTTCCGCAATGGGCACCTCCAATCCGGGGTTTCCCATTCCGGCTTCCCCGTTGCGTTCGCAAGAACCGTTTTCGGGTCAGCTGGTGTTTTCCCGGCAGGCCGCCGGGAGTTTTGCCTCAATGCGCTATCTCGGGCAGTTTGCCAACTGCTTCCTGCTGGGGCAGATCGGCCGTTCACTGGTGCTCATCGACCAGCATGCTGCGCATGAACGGGTGATGTTCGAACGCCTTCAGCAGCAGTTCAAGGCGGCCGGTGTTCCTGGTCAAGCAGTGCTGGTACCACAGCTGATTGAATTGGACCCCTCCCTGATTGCGGCGGTCAGTGACCGCGCCGAGTTGCTGGAACGCCTGGGCTTCGTCCTGGAGCCGTTTGGCGGCAACACCGTGGCCGTCAAATCGGTGCCTGTGCTCCTCAAGCAGCGTTCCGCCGAGCCCGCCGTGCGTGCCGTCCTCGAAGAGCTCTCGGATGCCGACGACTCCCTGGATGCTGGGAGTCTCTTCCACAAGCCCATTTCTACCATGGCCTGCCACATGGCAGTGCGCGCCGGCGACCCCATGGACGAACGCGAGGTGACGGCACTGCTGCAGCAAATGGATGGCATCGACCTCGCGGCCTATTGTCCCCACGGCCGCCCCGTGGTGGCCTTCCTTTCCGAAGACGAGGTCGCCCGGTGGTTCCACCGCACATGAGCCCTCCGCATCCCGTGATAATCCTCGTCGGGGCCACCGGTACCGGCAAGAGCGGAGTTGCCCTGAATTGGGCACGTCACCACCCAGTGGAGATTGTCAATGCCGATGCTTCTCAGGTCTATCGCGGCCTGGATATTGGCACCGCCACTCCCACCGCGGCAGAGCGGGCTGAGGTTCCCCATCATCTTTTCAATATTGTAGAGCCCGACGACCCCCTGGATGCCGGCCGCTATGTCCAGTTGGCGTTGCCGGTGTTCGACGACATCGTCTCCCGGGGACGTATCCCCCTCTTGGTCGGCGGCACCGGGCTCTATGTGAAAGCGCTGCTCTATGGGCTTGCCGAGATCCCCGACGTACCTGTGGCCGTGCGCCGGACCTTGCAAGAGGAGTTGGCCCGAGTTGGGGTTGCCGCCTTGCATGCCACCCTGATGGCCGTGGATCCGGATTCTGCCGGGCGAATCAGTCCCAATGACCCGCAACGCATCACCCGTGCCCTTGAGGTCTTCCGCCACACTGGCACTCCCATCAGCGAGTTTCAGCAGCGACATGGCTTTGCCGGCAAGCGGCGAGAAGCGCTCTTGCTCGGCCTGGATGTCCCCCGTGAGGAACACCGGAAAATGTTGGCGCAGCGCATCGAAGCGATGTTTGCCCAAGGGTTTGTGGCTGAAGTGGAAGGGCTGCTGGCCCAGGGTTGGCCATCCACCCTGCGTTCCTTCAAGGCTCTCGGCTACCGGGCGGCCATGGATCTCCTGGCCGGGCGGCTGTCGCCGGACCAGGCCAGGGCCCAGATTCTCTCTCACCACGCCCGGTACGCCAAACGTCAGCGCACCTGGTTTGGCAAGATGGAGGACGTGCTCTGGTTCTCGCCCGACGATGTCGCCCCTGGGGAGGCTGCAATGCTAACCTTCTTGCAAGATCATCTAGGCTCCTAATTCTTGTGTTCACCCGCATCATGGTGTAACCATAAGGAGGTGTTGCCAATATCTGGAGCCAGGAGGTGACCATGAAACTTCGGCTCACCGGGCCGGAGTCCCTGTCACGGGACGTTGAGATCAGCGAGGAGCCGCAGACCATCGGCCGCTCCTTGGAGTGCGATCTCGTCCTGGAGGACCAGACCATCTCCCGGTATCACTGTCAGGTCCGCATCGCCGACGATGCCGTTCTCGTTGAGGATCTGGGCAGTCGCTACGGCACCAAGGTCAATGGCGAGTATCACATCGGCAAAGAAGTGCAGCTGCGCTACGGGGAAGAGCTGGAAGTGGGCTGCTGGAGCGGGGGCCTCGTCAATGAGGCTTCTGGTGAGTTGGGCGGGTTGCCCACCGTCGAGATGGAATTGACGGTGGCCCAGACGCCGACATCGACTCGCAAGACACGCCTCCTCAAGGCCCAGGAAACACGTCATTCCCAGGGCTACCTGGTGCTGCTCTTTGCGCTGGCCGCGATTGGGGGCGTTGTGCTGGCATATTTCCTCATCGACACCCTCTAGTCCCATGGCCTTGCGCCCCCTGCCGCTCCTCGCTCTGCGCATTCTCGGAAAGCTTTTTCGGACTGTTGTTGTGCTGCTCGGGGTTCTGACCCTTGTCTTCGTGGTGGTCCGTGCGGTGCCCGGCGACCCGGCAGTTTCCATTCTGGGCGAGCAGGCGCCACCGGAGGAACTGGCTCGGTTGAGAGGCGAGATGGGCCTCGACCGACCCCTCCCTGAGCAGTTTGCAAGGTATCTCGGTCAGGTTCTCGATGGTTCCTTGGGTACCCCCTACTCTCGGGCGCGTTCTGGTACCACCGTTGGCGATCTTGTCCGGGAGGTCATCCCCTATACCCTGGAACTGGCCTTGAGCGCAGTCCTGGTTGCCATCTGTCTGGCCCTGCCTCTGGGGCTCCTGGCAGCCCTCTATCGCAATCGAGCCGTGGATCACGGGGCCCTCGCAATTACCCTGGTGGGCATCGCCATGCCCGGGTTCTGGCTGGGGCCGTTGCTCATTCACTTCGTCTCCATCCGCCTGGGATTGCTGCCCGACCCGGCGGCGGGGGTCCAGGGATTGCCCAGTCTCGTGCTCCCCGCCTTCGTCCTCGGTCTGGCCCTCTCGGCGAAGCTCACTCGGATGGTGCGAACCAGCGTCCTCGACGTCCTCGAGCAGCCCTATGTTATGGCGGCCCGGGCCCGGGGACTGCCGCGTCACCGGGTTGTCATCAGGCACGTTTTACGCAATGCCCTGATTCCCGTCGCCACAGTCCTCGGACTCCAGTTCGCGGCCCTCCTCTCTGGTGCCATCATTGCCGAGAAGGTTTTCGCCCGGCCGGGCATTGGGACCTTGCTGCTAGAGGGAATCGCGCAGCGCGACTATGCCATTGTCCAGGGCACTGCCCTCTTCATTGGTGCCGTCTATGTCCTGGTGAATTTCGTCGTTGACCTCCTCTACATGGCCATCGACCCCCGGATCGCCCACTCCTTTGCGCGAGGAGGCAGGGAATGAGGGCGTTGCTGCAAAATGGTCTGGTCTGGCTTGCGGCAACCTTTGTCGCACTGCTCTTTGTTACCGCACTGCTGGCCGATTATGTTGCTCCCTATCCTCCCAACGAGCGGAGCGATTCGGCACTGCTGTCTCCTCCTTCTGCCGCCCATGTACTGGGGACCGATCAGCAGGGCCGTGATACCCTCAGCCTGCTCTTGCATGGGGCCAGGGTGGCCCTGGCCGTCGGTTTTGGAGCCACCTTGATCTCCATGTTCATCGGGGTGCCCCTGGGGCTCTTCTCCGGCTGGCGCGGAGGCCTCGTGGACAGCGCTCTCATGGGCTTGTCAGAGGTCTTTTTTGCCTTCCCCGGCATCCTCCTGGCCATTCTTCTGGTGTTTATTACCCAGCAGCCTTCCATTACCAATGTCATGCTTGCGCTCTCGGCCACGGGCTGGGCCGGGTGGGCCCGACTTGTGAGGGGGCAGGTGCTCCAGGAGAGTGAGAAGGAGTATGTCAATTTCGCCACCACCGTCGGTGCCGGCACCGCGCGGATTCTCTTTCGCCACATCCTTCCCAACATCATGAGCGTGGTGCTCGTTCAAGTGAGCTTCGCCGTGGGGGCGGCAATCCTTGCGGAATCAAGCCTCTCGTTCCTCGGGTTAGGGCCCCAGGACATGGCTTCATGGGGGAGCCTGCTCAGCGAAGGCGCCGCCCTCTTCGTCTGCTCACCGTATGTGGCGACTTTCTCGGGGCTGGCCATCTTCCTCAGCGTCCTCTCCTTCAACATCATCGGGGACCGGCTCCGGGACCGGCTGGCCCAACCTGACCCCATTTCCAGGAGTTGATCAATGCCTGACAAAGAACTTCGCAAGAAGATCGGACAGCTCTTCCTTGTGGGCTTCGAAGGGAGAAGTCAGACCCCCGCCCTCAAGGAGCTAATCACCCGCTACCATGTGGGCGGCATCATCCTTTTTGCCCGCAATATCTCGGAGCCGCTCCAGGCTTGGGAGCTCCTGCGCTCCTTCAAGAGCCGCGATCTGCTGCGCGCCATCGACCATGAAGGTGGCCGAGTGCAGCGCCTGCAAGCACCGGTGACGCACTTCCCGCCAGCTCGCAACATCGGTCTCACTGGTTCTACGAAGATTGCTTTTGACGCGGGTTTTGCCCAGGCCCGAGAGTTGGTGGCGCTGGGCTTCAACCTGAACTTTGCGCCGGTGCTCGACATTCACACCAACCCGGTCAATCGTGTCATCGGCGACCGCGCCTTTGCCGCCGATCCCGATACTGTCGCCCGTCTGGGCAGTGCCACCATCAAGGGGATGCAGGCCGCGGGAATCGCGACCTGCGGCAAACACTTCCCAGGCCACGGGGACACCCGGGATGACAGCCACGAGGTGTTGCCCCGGTTGCGCCACGGCGGTGCGGCCCTCAAAGCCAGGGAATTGATTCCCTTCGAAGCTGCGATCCGGGCCGGGGTCGATGCGATGATGACCGCCCACGTTGTCTACGAAGGTCTGGATGAGCAGCGCCCGGCCACGCTCTCCCCCGCTGCCGTCCATGGCCTCCTCCGCAGGGACCTGCGTTTCGACCGTGTCGTCATGACCGATGACCTCGAGATGCGGGGGATTGCTGACCACTACGACCCCGACGACGCGGCCATTATGGCCCTCAAGGCCGGGGTTGATGTGATGCTCTTCTGCCACTCAATGGCACGCCAGATAGCGGCCATCGAAGCCGTCTACAAGGCGGTGGACGGGCGTATCCTGAAGCCCGAAACCATCCTCGCCGCGTGGGAGCGCGTGCAGCGTCTCAAGCAGATCACCCGCAAAACCGCGGTGGCCGCAAACGCCGGCGATTTGATGGCCGTGCTCAATGACCCGGAGCACAAACGCCTGGCGGCATCACTGGCCTGAGCCATCCCCCCTTTTCGCTGGAAATCGTCCCTCCCTGAGTGGTAACCTACCGCCCACTCCGGCTGGGGCCGAAGCTCTGAGGGAGTCTGATTGTGCGGAGTTGGAGTAGGGGGGGACATGTCGCTGGAAGAACAGAAGAAGAGGCTGCAGCAACGCCGTGCCGCGCTATCCACTCCGGCGGATGCCGCGCGCCAACACGCCAACAATCGCCTTACTGCAGGAGAGCGGCTGAAGCTTCTCCTGGATGCTGATTCCTTCGAGGAGTTCGGTGCCTTCGCCCGCTCCCCAACCATGCCCGATCCCCGAGACCGGGATGGCGTGATCACCGGGTCCGGGACCGTCGCGGGGCGCCGGATTTTCGTCTACGCCCAGGATTTCTCCTACAAAGGGGCTTCCATCGGTGAAGTGCATGCACGCAAGATCGCCCGCACCATCGAACTCGCGCTCAAGACCGGGAGCCCAGTCGTCGGCCTCCTCGACTCTGGCGGGGCACGGATTCAGGAAGGCATCGCCGGCCTCGACGGGGGGGGCGAGATCTTTCGGCTTAACACCCAGGCCAGCGGCGTGATTCCACAGATCTCCGCCATTCTCGGACCGTGCGCGGGCATTGCCGTTTACTCCCCTGCACTCACCGATTTCGTGCTCATGGCCAAGGACACGTCCAGCATGTTCATTACCGGGCCCAACGTTATTCGCAGCGTCACCGGGGAGGAGATTGATGGCGAGTCCCTGGGCGGGGCCCGGGTCCACGCCACCCGCTCCGGCGTGGCCCACTTCATGGAAGCCGACGAGGCCGCGACCATTCAACGTATACAGCAGATCCTCTCCTATCTGCCGGCCAACAACCAGGAGGCGCCGCCTCGGGTCGCAACCACCGACTCAGCGGTGCGTGAAAATCCCTCCCTGGAGACTCTGGTTCCCCTGGAATCGAGCCGGGCCTACAATGTCAAGAAGGTGCTCAGTGAAGTCCTCGACCTGGATTCCTTGCTGGAAGTGCACAGTCAATTTGCCCCCAATGTGGTGGTGGGACTGGGACGACTCAATGGCGAAACCGTCGGGATCGTTGCCAACCAGCCCATGATGCTGGCCGGTTGTATCGACATCAACGCCGCAGACAAGATCGCCCGCCACGTCAACTTCTGCGATGCCTTCGGTATTCCCATCGTCAACTTTGTCGATGTCACCGGGTTCCTGCCCGGCAGCAAACTCGAACACAACGGTATCATCCGACACGGCGCCAAGGTCCTTTATGCCTATTCCAGGGCCACGGTTCCCAAGATCTCGCTGGTGATGCGCAAAGCCTTTGGCGGAGCCTATATTGCCCTGGTCTCAAAGGACATGGGCTATGACCGGGTCCAGGCCTGGCGCTCAGCTGTGATCGCGGTGATGGGGGCCGAGGGCGCA
>CALGBT010000544.1 GCA_937884235.1 uncultured Pseudomonadota bacterium | reverse complement strand
CCGGCCGACGAGGAGGATGCCGATGGCGACGGCCAGATGGCCTGCGCCGGGGACTGCAATGATTCTGATAAGATGATCTTTGCTGGGGCGGACGAATCCTGCGACGGTATCGACTCCAACTGCAATGACTCCCTCGTCGATGGCTTTGACAACTTCGACAATGATGCCCAGCCGGACTGCGTCGATGTCGATGACGACAACGACGGTCACGCCGACGGTGTGGATTGCCAGCCCCTCAATGCCGCGGTCCACCCCGGGGCAGACGAAGTTTGTGATGGGATTGACAATGACTGCAATGGCCAGACCGACGATGACGCCGGCAATTGCACCCCCTTCTATGTCGATGCCGACGGCGACGGCTGGGGAACCAACGTCTCCAAGTGCCTCTGCGCACCGGATGGAACCTTCAAGGCAACCAAGGCCGGGGACTGCAAAGACGCCAATGCCGCGATCAACCCAGGGGCAGCGGAGGTCTGTGCCAACGCCGCCGACGAGAACTGCAACGGGCAGCTTTCGGAGGGATGCTCTGAAGTGTTCGTGAACTGCGGTGGGCCCAGCGCCATGGACTCGGGTCAGACCATCAGCTGTGACCTCGGGGCCAGCCGTCTGGTCCACAAAGTCAAAGTCTCGGTGGGCTGCAACGATGGCGAGTCGGGCAGCTACACCGTCGCGTTCAACGACGGCTCATCTACCGGCTTCTCGGCGGGTTGCAATAGCACCAGCAGCTTCTCACCGCGTCTCACCAAGACTGCCACTCTCAAGATGAACTCCGGGGGAGGCGGTGACAACCATATCTCCTTCACCTGTTGCGGCTCCTCAGGCTGGGGACTCTGGTACAAGTAGCCAATCCCGAAGTCATCTGCTAAGTTGGGCGTGGGCCCCCCGTGTGGCCGGCAAAACCCGAACCGTGGACAGACCATGAAAGCACTCGTTGCCATTTCCATCATGCTTCTACCGACGTTGCTGCATGCCCAGGAGGTTGCCGTGAAGTCCCCCAATCCCTTCTTTGAAGAATGGACGACGCCCTTTGGCGTGCCGCCCTTCAAAGAAATTACCAATGCCCACTACCTCCCAGCCTTCGAGCGGGGGATGGCGGAACACAAGGCAGAGATCGCAGCCATTCTTGACAGCCAGGAGGCACCGACCTTTGCCAATACCATTGAGGCCATCGAACGGGCCGGCGAGCAGCTGGGCAGGGTCAGTCACGTCTTCTACGGCCTGCTCGGGGCGCTCACCGACGATGAGTTGGACGAGATCGCCAGGAAGGCCTCCCCAATGCTCACAGGACACTTCGATGACATCCTGCTCAATGCGCAGCTCTTTGCCCGCGTCAAGGCGGTTTACAACCAGAGGGATATGCTGAAATTGACGGTTGAAGAGCAGACCCTCCTCGAGGAGACCTGGCAGGATTTTGTCCGGGGAGGGGCCAACCTCGGCAAGGAACAGCAGGCTGTGCTGCGCGCGATTAACGAGCAACTCTCCGCATTTACTCTGGAATTTGGCCAGAATATTCTCAAGGAAGACAACAAGTTTCAACTGGTCCTGGAGAAGCCCGAGGACCTCGACGGCTTGCCTGCCCGCGTCATAGATGGTGGTGCCTCAGCCGCCAAAGAGAGGGGACTCGAAGGTAAATGGGTCTTCACGTTGCACAAGCCCAGCCTCTTTCCGTTCATCACCTACTCCACCCGCCGGGATCTCCGCGAGCAGATGTACCGCGGCTATATCGAACGTGGCGCCAACGGTGACGAATTGGACAATCGGGAGCTGATCAGGAAGATCGTTGACCTTCGCACCCGCAAAGCCAACCTCTTTGGCTATAAGAGTTATGCGGAGTTTGCCCTGGCGCGACGGGTGGCCGCCAACCCGAAGAACGTTTACGGCCTGCTCAACAAGCTTTGGCAACCGGCCCTGGCCCGGGCAAAACGGGAATTGGTCGAGATGCAGGCCCTAGCGGACAGGGATGGAGCCGATTTCAAGCTGGAATCGTGGGATTGGTGGTACTACGCCGAGAAGGTCCGCAAGGCTCGCTATGACCTCGACGACTCGGAACTACGACCCTACTTCGAGCTGAACCGCGTCCAAGAGGGGGCCTTCGACGTTGCCTCCAAGCTCTATGGCATCAAATTCATCGAGCGCAAAGATATCCCGACCTACCATGAGGAGGTCAAGACCTTCGAGGTGCAGGACGCTGATGGCTCGCACCTCGGTATCTTCTACACCGACTTCTTTCCCCGCGCCAGCAAACGCGGTGGGGCCTGGTGTGGCACCTATCGGGATTCCCATCGGCGGGATGGCAAGAAGATCCACCCGGTGGTGAACAATGTGGGCAACTTCTCCGCACCCACCAAAGGCAAACCAGCGCTCCTCAGCTACGAGGAGGTTACAACCCTCTTCCACGAATTCGGCCATGCACTCCACGTGCTTTTCAACGATACGAAATATGTCCGGACTGCCGATGCCGTGCGTGTCGATTTCGTCGAACTGCCCTCACAGATTATGGAGAATTGGGCCAGTGAGCCCGAAGTACTGAAGATGTACGCCCGGCACTATGAAACGGGTGAGCCCATCCCCGACAAACTCATCGCCAAGCTCCAGCAGAGCGCCACCTTCAACCAGGGCTTTGCCACTGTGGAATACCTCGCTGCCAGCCTCCTCGACATGGACTGGCATACCGCCACCCAAGCCGGCGATGTTGACGTTGATGCCTTTGAGCAGAAATCCCTGGACCGCGTCGGGCTCATCCCCGAAATCATCTCACGCTATCGCAGCTCCTACTTCCGCCACATCTTCAGCGGGGCATACTACGCCGCCGGTTACTACAGCTACATCTGGGCCGCCGTGCTCGATGCCGATGCCTTTGAAGCCTTCAAAGAGAACGGGCTCTTCGACCAGAAGACCGCTGCCGCCTTCCGCACCCACGTCCTCTCCAAAGGCGGCACTGAAGACCAGATGATCCTCTACAAACGCTTCCGCGGCACCGACCCCAAAATCGAACCCCTGCTCAAACGCAGAGGCCTGCTAGGCAACTAAGGCAGCGCCTCGTATCTGCCAGAAATAACGTCAGTATCTGGCGGCGCGTCCGCCATTTCTGCCATTTCGCTTAGCGCATTGCCGGCTCCGTTCGGTCACCCTCGACAATGCCACACCGATTGCGTAACATAAGCTCGACGATCCTGCTTCTGGCGCGGAGGGAATGTGATGCGGTTGTCCAAATGGATGACGACTCTGCTTGTAATTCTGTTGGCCTCTCTCCCATTGCTTGGTTGCGGCGTGCTCGCCTGGGTGGCCTCGCCGCTGGCCACGTTGCTGGCGTTCGCCATTCTTGCTCTGGCTGGACTGGTCAGTTGCAGTGGCTCCGGGCGCGAAGGACTGGACGACGACCCGGTGGCTGACGTGCTGACCGCCTCGGACCAGATCGCTGGAGATGCCGCCGTTACAGATCCAAGCGACGGCAGAGTTCCGACTGATATTTCCCCCGACCTGCCCGACCCCATGACCACCGATACCGACAAGGACGGCATTGTGGATGCGGAAGATAACTGCCCCCTGGTGGCCAATCCCGACCAGGAAGATGCCGATGCCAGCGGCTACGGCGATGCCTGTGAGGCCATGGAGTTCATCTCGCCCTGCTGCGGGCCAGAGTGCTTCCTCGATAGCGATGGTGACTTGATTCCCGATGCCCTCGACCTCTGCCCCTGGACCGTGAACCTCGACGGGTTCGAAGGGAACATGGATTCTGACGGCGACAGCGTGGGCGATGGTTGTGATGACAGTGATGATTTCGACGGAGACGGCATCCCGGATCTCGAAGATAACTGCCCTCGGATACCCAATCCCGGTCAGGAGAACTCTGACAGCACCGACGAGTGTGACGTTCACGGTGATGCCTGTGACCTGTGTGAAGGGCCCGAGTGCCTGACTCCTTGCGGCGAGCTCTGCTGCTACGACGCTGATGGCGACGGCTACCCCGGTGGTTGGCTGCCCATGCAGCCCATCAGCTGCGGCGGGCTGGACAATAGCGACGACAATTGTCCCCTTGATGCCAATGAGGATCAGGCGGACAAAGACTTTGACGGGGTGGGAGATGCCTGTGACAACTGCCCCGACGAAGCCAATCCCGAGCAGTGGGATGTAAACGGCGATGGCATCGGCGATGCCTGTTCGACTCAGAATCTGGGTTGGCAGGACCGGCTCCCGCAGCGACAGGAAGCGCTGACCCGTTTCCTGGTGGCTGGCACCATCGCCCCCAGCGCTTTCCTTGATGCCTTC
>CALGBT010000543.1 GCA_937884235.1 uncultured Pseudomonadota bacterium | reverse complement strand
GCCTTCGAAGGCCCCTCCGAAATGGCCCGGATTGCCCTGGCTGCCGCCCTGCGCCATCGTTTCCAGCAGGCCGGAGTGTTGCCCCATGACGCGGCCTGATCGGCAAGAGGCCCGCCCGGCAGGCGGGACCATCGCAGTGGAAGTTACCGCGGACTGCAATCGAAATTGCCGCTATTGCTACAACAGCTGGCGCCTCTATCCGGAGAGTCGGGACCTCGTTCTTCCGCCGGACGAACTGGTCGCACTGGTCCAGCGAGCGCTGCACGAAAGTGGGCGAAATGCCTTGCAGTTCTCCGGTGGCGAGCCTCTGCTACGACCCGACTTCTTCACCATCGTCGAGGGCTTGCGGGCCCCGGGGCGAATCATTTCCCTTGTTACCGATGGCGGACTCATCGATGAGACGGCGGCCGCACGGGTCAATGAACTCGGTGTGGCCCCGGTGCAACCGACCCTGCTTTCGGCAGAGCGGAAGATTCATGACCGCCTCAAAGGAAGTACGGGAGCTTTTGACAAGACCGTGGCCGCCATCGGCCTGCTGCGTCGCCACGAGGTTCCGGTAAGCATTTCATTCGTCTGCACCCGGGTGAACTATCAGCATTTCCGGCAAGTGGTCGAGCTCTCCTTCGCCCTTGGTGTGCAGAGCGTGGCATTCAGCAGATTCTGCACGGCCGGTGCAGGGGCAGAGCGGGAAAACGAACTCCTCCCCACTGCCGAGCAAGTGCGAGAGTGCCTGGGTGTCGCAATGGAAGCAAACCGTCGGCTCGGGATGCGCGTTCATATGGCCATCTCACTGCCGCTCTGTCTACCGACTCGGGAGCAGTTGCAGGGGCTGCGCCTGGGCAGTTGTGCCCTGGCGACGGAGCAACCCGGTTATACCATCGACCCTTGGGGCAGATTGCGGGCCTGCAGTGTTTCATCAGTAACTCTCGGGGACTTGAGATCCGAGTCGTGGACCGAAATCGTGGATCGAGCACATCTTGAGTATTTCCCTGGAGTGAGGGAACTACCCGTTGCCTGTCACCTCTGCCCTGTGGCCGCCAGATGCGGTGGCGGCTGCCGAGAGAGCGCCCGGGCCGCACACGGGAGTCTTGATCACCCGGACCCATTGGCGTGGTCGTAGACCCAGTCGTGCATCGCAGGGCATCACATTCTTGCCAAGCGCCGTCCTTCCCGTGATCATGGTCAGGAATCTGTGAGCTGCGAGGTATTCTCCATGCCGTCCCCACCAAGTCACAATGCCACCCGCTGGTTGCTGTTGCTGGTCGGCGTAGCGATCGCCGGTGCCGTCCTTGGCTATTTTCTGCTCCAATCTCGTATCTTCGGGCCGCCCGCCGCTGCAACCAGAATGGCCTCCATGCTCCCCGCCGACACCCCGCTGTTGGCCTGGACAACTGACATTGACAGTCTGCTTGAGTTGGGCCGCGATGCCGGACTGGACGGCGCCGTTCTTGCCGAAAAGCACACCGGTTTTGGAGCCGCAGTGAAGAAACTCGGGGCCAATCCGCTTACCGCTGATGGACTAACAACCCTCGGCATAGATATCTCCGGCTCAATAGTGCTGGCGGTCTCCCCCGCACAGCAGGCCGGGCTGCTCTTCGCCCTCCATTTGCCGATGACCGCGGGGCCGTCAACGGCGACCAGATTGACGGAGGCCCTCGGGAAGCTCGAGCTTTTGGACCGCCTGGCAATTGTGGAGACCGACCTCAACGGGAAACCCGTTGCCTGGTTGCATCCAACGCGTGATGGGCAGCGTGGACCAGGAGTTGCCGCCCTGCTGGACGTTGACGGGGGGACAGTTGTTCTCTTTTCGGCAATCGACAGGGGCCACAATGATAGCGACATATCGACTGAGATTACCGAGTATGCCCGAAGACTAACATCGGGCGGCGAAGCTACACTCGAATCAGCTCCGGCTTATGCGGAAGTGGTGGGACGGACTGCCGGGGCCCTGCTGGCGGCTTTCATCAACCCCGGAGATGCGACCCGCTCTCTGCAGTTGGGGGACGATTCCGCGCAATTGTTCTTCTGGCTCATGGCCAGCGCCAAGGGGGCAGGCCTCAGTCTGGTGGAGGATGGTCCGACGTTGCGCCTGAAGGTCACCACCCTGTTGACATCTGCTGGTGTTGCCGTGGGGGCGCAACGAAACGCGTCGATTCTCGACCTCATCCCGGGCCACCCGGTCGCCGGATTTCACCTGGCCATGGATTTCCACAAGGCCCTGACTGAGTTGGAGAGAACTCTGCCCCTGGAAAGATTCAAGTCTCATCCGGTAGTCCAAGCCCTTTCTACCCGAGGGGGGCTGCAGGGAGCCCGCGATGACTTGCGCCTCATCGACCTCATGAGCGGCGAAATTGGCCTCTTTCTCGGTCATATCGGCAATACTCCAGAGTCCACCCTTAGCAGTGTCGTTGGCTTCGTGGGAGTTGAGGACGAGCTTACTGAATCACTGTTGCTGGGGCTCGTTGAGGCGGCCTTTGGGGATGGAAAGGTCGACCAACAGGACATCGGCGGCATCGCCGTCTATGGGTTGAAGTCGTTGGCGGGGTCGCCGGGACTAATGTTGAAGGATAAACGCATCTGGTTTGCAGGTACTCAGGAAGCGCTGTTCGGCATTGCCAGGGGGGCGGAGGGCAACCTCACTGGCGGTGACCGAAATGGCCGGCTTGCGGCGTTGATGAGGGAAGCAGGGTCGGTGGCACTCTACGCCGATCTGGATAAGATTATTGCGGGCTCGCTGCCGCTTTTCGGCCTCTCTTTCGACGGCATGGGGCCGGGCGGGCGCTTCCTGCGGACCCTCGACTACCTGACGTTAGAGGTCCATGTCAATGGTGCTGCGGTGCACAGCGAGTTGGCGCTCCACGCCAAGGGTGAGAACTTCAGGAAGACCGCCCTGGCAGCTTTGCTGGCCACCATTGACAGTTCCCTTGGCACCGTCCGGGAGAGGAATGTTGAGGCGGACGATGCCATCAGGTCGGCCCAGGCGGAGAGGGCACGAGGTGAAGCGCAACACAACCTGCACAAGATCTACTCTGGCGCAGCAAACTACTACGAAGCGCCATCCTATGGCCCGACAGGAGAGACCCTGCCCTGTCAATTCCCCGCCAGCCAGGACTTTACCCCTGGCCCCGACTGCTGTGGCGATGGAAGTGGATGGTGTCCGGGACAGAGGGACTTGTGGACCCGTTCTGCCACTTGGAATGCGCTGCCATTCTCCCTCGATTCTCCTCACTACTGCGCATACTCGTTCGAGAGCTCTGGTACCGGCCCGGAGGCCCGTTTCACGGCCACTGCTCGGTGCGATGTCGATTGCGACGGCAAGGCTGTGGTCTACCGCATGACTGGCAAGGCCGATGCCTATTCCGGCGAGCGTTTCTGCCAGATGTCAAGTGACCGTACTTCCAGCGTCTCTGAAGAGTAGGGAGCCCGGGGCGAGGCCGCAAATCTGCTAGTCTTCTGCCAGCGCGGCCACGTAGACGGCAGGCGTTGCAACCAGACCGTTGGTTACCGGCTCTAGACCGAAATTCATGGTATTTCCCTCGAAGCCGCCGGCGATGGTGAGCCCGCCTGAAGTTGACCGGAGCAGGGCCACGCCAGTCTCATTGGAAACGGTCCCGTAGGACGTCGCCCACGTGAGGCCACCGTTCAGCGTATAGCGGGCCAGGAAGAGGTCCGTGCCGCCTTTCGACGACAGCTCCGTGCCACCCGGGTCAAGCGTTGTCCCAGAGAAATGACCTAGGATGTAGATGTCGCCATTGTTGTTGGTGGCCACGCCGGCGGCCTGTGTAGATGTCCCCTGCGTCCCAATCAGATTGGCCCAGACAGGGTTGCCTTCGTCATCGAAGCAGGCGATGAAAAGATCCTCTGAGCCGATAGACGCCGTCGGGCCATTGCCGAAGTCAAGCGCCGGAGTCCCTTGCCCGTGGCCGACCAGTGTGACGTTCTGTTGTGGGTCTATAGCCACTCCCCGCACCGCATCATCACCATTGCCGCCAAATGTCTTTGCCCAGATCTGCTCTCCGTTGCTGTCCAGAAGCAAGACGAAGACATTCCATCCCATGCCCAAAGCCGTCTCCTCGCTGCCCCCGTATTCGAAGGGTACGCCGTCGTTGAAGAACTCTCCGGCTACCGCTACGCGCCCGTCGCTACCCACCACGATTTCCCTCCCGTGGGCCACGTTGGCTCCCCCGAAAGCCTTGGCCCAAGTGGGTTTTCCGTCGCCATTGAAGCGGGCTACGAAGATATCCGCTTTGTCGTTGCTCGTCAGTTCCACGCCACCCATGTCCATTGAGGACGAGTATTGGCCGCCAAATCTCCCCGTGACGTAGAGAGCACCATCAGTGTCCACCGCTGCCGCCCAGGCCGCCTCATCTTCGCCAATGCCGTAGGAACTGGACCAGACGTGCTCGCCATCGGTATCGAAGCGGGCCACGAGAATGTCCGTGCCGCCGCCGTTGGCGAGTGCACCCCCACCGAGATCTAGGTCGGCGCTGGAGAAGCCTCCCACCATGAAGACTCCGCCGGAACCATCTGCTGCCACGCCTCGGCAGAAATCCTTGCTCACCCCCCCGAAAGTCCTGGCCCACTGCAGTTCGCCGGTGCCGTCAAGTTTCACCAAATAGATATCCTCGCCACCCTTGACGTTCACCGGGCCGTTGCCAAAGTCCACGGCAGCCACAATGAACGTGCCGCAGACGTAGACGTTGCCCAAGGCGTCTGCGGCCATGTCCGCAGCGAGCACAACCCCGTTGCCACTGAATCCGGTATTCCACACAGGAGCAACTCCAGCCGGATAAATGCACTGGTCATCGCTGCAACCCTGCCCATCGGGACAGGGACCGCAGTCGCTGCCACATCCGTCATCCCCGCAACCCTTGTCCTCGCACTGCGGCTGGCAGCCGATTTCAAATTCGGCACTTACGTCAGTAGGCATGCCGGCGTCATCGTCGATGCCTATGTCAGCTGCGGTATCCAGCAGGTCCAGAGGTGACAGTTCCGCAAGCCGTAAGTCCTGCAGATCTGTGGGCAACGCCACATCTCCGGGCTTCATGGAGTCGGGGACGGCAAGCACCTCACCTTTCCCGTCCGGCAAGACGTCCTGTATACCCGCGACGTCGACGGCTCCCTCTTCGCGGCCTCCGCATGCTGCCAACATGAGCATGCCCATTACTCCGAACAGCGTTCCCAGTCCACGCATCTGCACTCCTCCGCATGAGCTTCTATGTCGTCAGAAAATACAGTGTGGGGAGGTGGAGTGTCAACGGAACTGCGACGGACTTACAAGCAATACCCGGCAATCAACTCATCACCATCAGCCGGCCAATCGAGAATCTCCCCCTCTTCGCAGCCATTGAGGCAGGCGAATTTACAGGAGTAGTCGACGATATCCTCAACCTCTTGCCCCTCAGTGAATTCATGGACGTGCCACTGTGCTTTGAGTACGCCGTCTTCGCAAACGGCCATGAAGCCGCACTGAAAATCAAGTGCCAACGAGCAATCATCTGGCTCCGGAGCTAGCGGCGGTTCCGGCTCCGGGCTTCCAGGGATGGGCAGGCCCAGGATGGCATAGACATCCTGGGTCACCAGCTTGACCATCAACTCGTCCAAGGTCCCTGACAGGTACTGGTGAACAGTGTAGCCGTCCGCACCGCCCGAGCCAGTGCCTGAGCCCGGCTTGCCGGGGACGTCGTTGCTGTAGGTCAGGAACAGAAAGTGGCCCAGGCAGAACTGGGCCATCTGTCGAGACACGTATTCCGCCGCCTCACTCGACCCACTGGCTGCGATGGCGTGCAAGTGGATGCCCATGGCAACAGCTTCCTTGAGTAGCTCCGGATAGGTCGTCTCGTTGGCATAGAACTGAGGCGCAGCGTCGGCCAGAGTGAAGAGAATGCGAATGTCCGCATTCTCCCGCCACTTGAGCGTATGCAGGGCTTCGCCCAAGGCCCGCTGGAGGTCCTCGGGAATGTCTCCACCGCCGCTCGCAGCCACTTGCATGATACTCTCGAGGAAACTCGACATGTCGCTGGTGAAGGGCACTACCTTGGTGATGTACTCATCCCCCTTGTCACGATACAGCACCATGCCGAAGCGGATGTCGAGATTGGGGGCAATTGCGCTGATCTGGGTGGTCACCAGTTTGTATGTGTCCTTCAGCTTCTGGATCTCATCGGCCATGGAACTGGTCGTGTCAAGGAGCAGCGCAATATCGACGCGGATGGTCTCAGGCACCTGGTAGCCAACGTCGGCCCCAATGGTCACCGTCGCCCCGCCAGGTACCCGCTCGAACTGGCCAAAAGACACCGTTTTGCCGCTGAGAGAGGTGGTGTAGTCGAAAGATTCCA
>CALGBT010000542.1 GCA_937884235.1 uncultured Pseudomonadota bacterium | reverse complement strand
CCCACAGCTCGCTGCGCTGCCGCCGTGGGTTCTCCGATGGGCGGGTGCGGGGGGTGTGGGTGGGGTGGATCACGGCGTGCACCCACGGCTCGCTGCGCTGCCGCCGTGGGTACCTCTGTTGCCGAGCGTGGTGTTGGTGGGTGGTACGCCATACCTCCCGCATCGGCCCTTTACGCGCCACCCAGGTCTTTCTGCGGATTTTTCACTCCGGTCTCGATCTTCTTCCTGACCTCGCGTTTCACCGCTGCCGGCAACACATTCTCGTGGGCATCGACATAGGCGGTGACGCGGTTTTTGTCCCACTGGACGAGGTTGCGTAGCGCCCAGGAGACGGCCTTCCAGATCATGGGGTGCTTTTCGTGCTGGACGGGGCCCACCATGGCCAGGGTTCTTCGGAAATCGCCGGTGCCGCCTTTGCTCTTCTGGTTGAGCGGGGTGGTGCTGACAACTGCGGTGCGGCGCCACCAGAGGTTGTTGGAGCGGACCCAGTTCTCGAAAACGCTATCGGCCAGCCGTCCGTGCAGCCAGAGGATGCCGGTAATGAGGCACGAGAAGGTGTCAACGGAGGCCCAGTTGTCGTTGCCCTGCCCGAGCTTCTCGAGCTGCTCCGGCGTCAAAGAGGCCATGGTTGCCTTATGGCCGGCGACCAGTTCGTAGCCGACCTGCCGGCCTTCAAAGGTGCCGCCTTCCACCAGTGCCAGCGCGACGTCGATGACGTAGGCCGGTCCGGCTTTGCGCAGGTCCAGTCTGGTGGCCTTCACGAGAGTTCGCAGATCGGGCACGGTGACGCCGATGATTGGCATCTCGGTGCTGAAGTAGTTGAGCATGCCGGTGCGTCGCTCTTCGGTGGCCACGACTGCTAGCTGCTCAACCAGCTTTGCTGCAAGCTCTACCGGTCCCATGGACTCCCTCCTACTGCAACTATGCCGCAAGCGCCCAACCGTTGCCAGCACTTGACGCGGGCCCGGGGGCAGCATAGGTTGTGGCCCGGAGGAAATGCCATGTGGCCGTTTGAGCAGGGCCCGATTCGCCCGCCGTCCGAAGCCGAGAGCATGCTGGTGCGTGTCTCCCGCAACTGCCCGTGGAATCGCTGCGCCTTCTGCTCGGTCTATGGGGGCGAGACCTTCTCGCTGCGGTCAGTTGAGGAGGTCGTCGCGGACCTGGACGAGATGCGCGACTATTACGGGCCCCGGGTCAGGACAGTCTTCCTGCAGGATGCCAACGCCTTACTGACTCCCCCGGATCGACTGGAAGCGATCCTGCTGGCCATTCGGGAACGCTTCCCGCAGGTCCATCGCATTACGACCTACGCTCGCTCCCATACCTTGGCCCATCGCCAGCTGGCAGACCTGCAGCGGTTGCGGGCGGCGGGTCTCCATCGCGTTCACATCGGTTTCGAGTCGGGCAGCGATGCGGTCCTGAAGATGATCAACAAGGGGACCACTCGGGCCCAGCAGATTATCGGTGGCCAGCGCGCGCGAGAAGCTGGCTTCCAGGTTTCCGAATACTGGATGCCCGGGCTGGGTGGGGCCGCGCTCACGGCGGCTCATGCTGCGGAGTCGGCATCGGCGCTGAGGGAGATTCGGCCTCACTTCATTCGCTTACGTACCACCGCAGTGATTCGGGGGACGCCCCTGGCGCTGCTCCGGGACCAGGGTCGCTTCGAGGAGTTGGACGACGTTGCCAAGGTCAGGGAGATTCGTGCCTTCCTCGCGGCGCTGGGCGATCTGGAATGCCGCATCGAATCGGACCATATGCTCAACCTGCTCATGGGAATCCGCGGCGACCTGCCCGACGATCTGCCCCAACTGCTCTCTCTTTGCGACGAGTTCCTGAGTCTCCCTGCCGCGGACCAGCAGCGCTTTGTTCGGACCCGGCGGTCTGGCGGTATCAGGCTGTAGCACGCCCGACTCCAACCTCCTTGCAACGCAGCTTTGCCAGTTGTAGGATGGGCCCAATGTTCAAATCAACCAGGGCGGTCTGCCCTTTGGGGCGGCTCGAAACACATTTTTCAAACCCTTGGCAAAAGGCGTCGTATGCAGGGCGCCAGTTTGACGGTTCGAAGGCAATCAATCATCGCTTGTGAAGGAGGCGAGACCATGAAGACAACGCGTTCATCCAGAGTCGCATTGCTGCTCACAGCAGTTCTCTTTCTCATCAGTTCAGTGGCCGATGCTGGCTGGTTCGGAGCCCAGGCGGGCAATCTGAAGGGCAAGGTCACGGATACCGGGGGCAAGGCCATTTCGGGGGCCACGGTGCTGGTAGTTCAGGCGGGACTTAGTGCCACGTCCGACAAGAACGGAATCTACATGGTGAAGGGTATCGCCAGCGGTTCCTTCACCGTCAAGTGCAGCAAGTCCGGGTACGGGACAGTCATTCGCAAGGGTGTCAGCCTCGGCGAAGGCACCAAGACGCTGGACTTCAAGATGGGTAAGGCTGCCGTCGCCAAACCAGCAGAAGCCAAGCCAGATGCCGCAGAACTTGAAGCCCCCGTTGCTGCTTCCAAGATGATGAAAGAGGAAAGCCGCAGCAGAGAGAAGAGAGGCGGCAAAATGAAGATGGCGACCGGGATGGCGCAGCCCGCCATGCTACCTCCACCGTCACCTCGGCACGACGGGATGCCCGTGCAGCACAACACCGAATCCTACGACCGCATTTACGAGAACGAGTTCCTGGGTGTGACGCAGAATCCACTCTCCACTTTCAGCATCGATGTGGATACGGCCTCCTACGCCAACACCCGGCGCTTCATTACGCAGCAGAGTCAGCTGCCGCCAGCTGATGCCGTGCGCCTGGAAGAGTTCATCAACTACTTCAACTATGACTACCCGAACCCCGACGGAAAGCATCCCTTTGGTGTCACCACCGAATTGTCAGATTGTCCCTGGAACAGAGACCACAAGCTGGTGCACATTGGGCTCCAGGGCAAGAAGATCGATCTCTCGAAGCTGCCCAACAGCAACTTCGTCTTCCTCCTCGATGTGTCGGGGTCAATGAACAGTCCCAACAAGCTGCCGTTGCTCAAGGCGGCGCTGAAGTTGCTGGTTCGCAATATGCGGAGCAAGGACCGGGTGGCTATTGTAGTTTACGCCGGAGCTGCTGGCCTGGTACTCCCCTCCACTTCAGCCGATGACGGCGACAAGATCATTGGCGCACTCGAGGCTCTCTCTGCCGGTGGTTCCACGGCAGGCGGTGCGGGCATCAAGCTGGCCTACAAGATCGCCCAGGAGAACTTCATCAAGGGGGGCAACAATCGCATAATCCTGGCGACAGACGGTGACTTCAACGTTGGGGCATCAAGCGATGCCGAAATGATCCGGCTTATCGAAGAGAAGCGGAAGGACGGTGTCTTCCTAACGATCCTCGGTTTCGGCATGGGCAACTACAAGGACTCCAAGATGGAGCAGTTGGCCGACAAGGGCAACGGCAACTATGCGTACATCGATTCTATTCTGGAGGCCAAGAAGGTG
>CALGBT010000541.1 GCA_937884235.1 uncultured Pseudomonadota bacterium | reverse complement strand
GAGCCCCGCCACCTGGTCCGCCCCGAGATCACATGCCGCGGTCATATTGACCCGAGGGGAAAGGCTCTCGCCGACATCGGATGACGCAGTCGGGGTCCCGCAGCGCAGCGGCACGGTCAGCCAGAAGGCCAACACCAGACATCGCATAGGACCAGACATGTTGCGGTATCCCCCTACGGTTGATAGTACAGCAGCACAGCGGCTGATGCCAGCAGTGCATCGTGGCACCGGTCGGGACCTAGAGGCCCTGCTCCTCTCCTTCTTCCCGATGATCATTCCCCTACTTGCGGCGCTCCAAAAGGGCTTTGTCACAGGCATCTCCGTCCTCCATCTTGCCTGCCTTCATGAAGCAGCTTCGGGCTTCGCCATCGAGTTCTTCTTCACACTGAGGGACGCACTCCTTGAGCACTTCCTTACCGGCTTCCCGCACCGCTGCTTTCTCGTCATCCGGAACACCGACCAAGGCCAACTCCATGATGTGGACACAGACCGCGGTGCAAGTCGGAACGGCAACGATCGGTTTGGCATCTCTCGCCTGGGCAGCACCGGTCAGACTGAGGATTGCGACCGCGATCACAAAGCGGAGCTTGCTGCACATGAGATCCTCCTCCCTTGAACAACTCTCGACATGAATCCAGCATAGCGCCTGCGCCTGCCTAAGTCTACTGTGGCTGCACGCTGTCCGAGTCGACCATGGCTCATCTCAAGGCCTCGTCCCATGGGGGCCGTCCGATACGACGCGGTACATCTGGTGTCCCATCATCCTCTGGAAACTGCTCATTGTAGAGTCAGGCGACCGCCCAGGGTCAAGTGGTGCATCCAGCGCATGATGGGGCGGGGGCTTCCCACCTCCCCGTCAAGCACGGCCCGAGCCACTCGGGCGCAGTCCCCCAGGGCGAGGTCAGCCAGCACCAGCCCGGCTCTCGCCGTTGCCATGGCCGGTCGGCTGGTGTAGCCGGGGAAGGGCTTTAGTCGATACCAGGCCGCCGCCTCGGCCGCGAAAATGAGCTCCCGCGCCAGCTGTTTCCGACCAACTCGCCGCGCCAGGGAAGCGAGGCGAACCAGCCCCGGTTCCGGCTGAGTCCGCGGGCACGGAGCAACCAGCTCGTGGGCACAAACCGTCTCGGGGGCGAAGTGGAGGGCCAGGGATGTTTCGAGGAAGCCGGCGTGGAAGTCTTGCATGATTCGTTCCCGCAATTCCCCCACAGCATCGGGCGGTACACTGTCGTAAGCCCGGGCAAAGCGTTCCAGATCGGGGTCCAGGAAGAGCGAGAAGAGTGTCGTTGCCGGCGCATAGGCGCGTACTCCCGCCCGCTCCAACCTTCGGACCACTTGGTCCAGCGCGGTGTTGTGCAAGGGGGCACCGTGAAAGGTAACCAGCACCAGTTTTCGTGCGCCCAGGGCCATCAGCCCCTGGCAGGCGCGCCACGTCGCCTCCCGCACTGTCGCCACCGAGCAGGGCTGGCTCCCTGGACCGGGAACGGGGTCTACTCCCATTCCCACTTCGCCAGCCCAGAGAAAGGGCATTTCGGTGCCCGCTTCGGCCTGCAGCACAGCGTGGAGATGCTTGGCCGCACCCAGGCTGATAACCGCATCGTTGGCCAGGGAGAGATGCGGGCCGTGATACTCCATGGGGTTGATTCCCAGAAATACCGGCGCGCCAGTGTGCACCAAGCGGCTGGCCTGCTGGTGGGGTAACTCAAGGATGGTTGAGCTACTCTTCAATCTTTCTTCTCCACGAGTTCCGCCATCACCGAACTGAGGTCGTCCGAATCTGGGTCGATCTCGAAGACCGATTCATGGGAAGCTGGCGGCACAACGCTCTCCTCCACCTTCGGCCTCGGCCCGGCTGTCTGCCCGGAACGGGGCACCTGTCGGGTGGCTGAGCCTTGACTCGGGCCACTGGCGGGAATGACCTGAGGGCGGGAACGGCGGTGCTCCGGGGCCGCTTCGTCGCTGCTCGCAGCACTTTCGTCAGGCACCAGCGGCCGAACCCAACGGGAACGCCCCTCCACCCACCGCCGGTAACGGGCAAAGGTCGTACTGCCGTCTCCGGCCCCCGTCTCCAGCACCGAGGTCAGCTTCGAGAACTCGCTCTGGCGGATTACTGAGCGGGCGGCAGTGCTGGCCATGAGGATTTCGCACTCCGGTACCCGCAAGCCCGCCTCAGGCAGGAAGCGCAGCCGCTGACAGACCACTGCAACTAGAGCATCGGCAAGCTGTGCCGCGATGCCGCTCTGAATTTCAGGGGGAAAGGCGAGAACGATTCGCTGCAGCGCCTCTCCAACCGATGCCGAGTGTAGAGTGGCCAGCACCAGATGCCCCGTCTCTGCCGCGTTGAGGGTCAACCGCATGCACTCCGGGTCTCGCATCTCGCCCACCATGATGACGTCCGGATCCTCTCGCATCGCATCCATCAAGGCCTGCTCGAAGGAAGTGGTGTCGGAGCCGACCTCACGCTGCCGAATAAAAGAACTGAGCGGCTTGAGCCGGTACTCAATGGGCTCTTCGATGGTCAGGATGTGGCGAGCTTCGTTGGCGTTGATCTCGTTGAGCAGGGCCGCCAGGGTGGACGATTTGCCTGACCCCGTGGAACCGCTTACCAGCAGTAGCCCTTGCTTTCTGGTGGTGAGATTGCGCAGGTCCGGGTGGAGGTTCAGCCCCTCGATGGTTGGCACCACTGAAGGCAGCAATCGAATCGCCAGCCCCGGCCCACGCATGGAGTGAAGGGCGTTCACCCGGCAGCGGATGCCGGCAATGGTCATGGCCCGGTCAAAGGAGCGGCGAGCCAGATACTCGTCCCAGCGGTCACCCACAACTTGCCGCACCATCTGGGTCAGAGCCTCACGTCCCAGCCCTTCACCAATGGCAATCAGCTTGCCGTGGATGCGCAGCGTCGGTTTCAATTGTACTTCAAGGTGGATGTCAGAGGCCTGCTTCTCAGCGGCTACCAGGACGAGGGATTCGAGGGTCATGTACCTACCTCCAGTCGAGAGAAGCTGCCCCGGAAGAATCTATTCCCGAAGCGCGGCCGGGCATCGGGGGAGCGCCTACCACTCCCAGGCCGCGTCAAACCAGAAACGGAAGTCCCAGCCCGCCTCGTAGAGGCCAAAGTCGGGGCCGGGTTGACCTGTCTTTGAGCCGGCGGTGAACTCGTTCCGGTTCAGGCGCCAGAGGTGACCAGCCTCGGCATTGATGAAGAGGATCTTCAGCACCTGGATACGCACCATCGCCGACAGCCATTCGTTGTCTTCCAGGAAGGAGAAAGCCTGGCCGAAGTCCTCGAAATGGCGCTTCTGGTAGGTTGCCTTGAGACGCAAGATATCCAGCACCGGGGCATCGAGGTGCACCAGCAGGTTGTAGGACGACTCAGGAGACTGACCCTCCAGAGCCGCTCCCAGGGAGATGTATCCCAGAATCGAATAGGCCGCCTCAAGGAAGTAGCCGAACTGCCCATCGTCCGGACGGGACGTGATGACATCATACTTGGTACGAACGGGCGCTGTCGGGTCCAACCCGGTGCCATAGCGATTGACGCCGCTGAGGAATTGCCACTTGTCGATTTCATAGAAGCTGTCGAAGTAGGACGGCTCGTAGTTGCCGGTGAAGTAGCGGCTCTCCAGCCGGGCCCGGAATGCATGCACCAGCTTGGTGCCGACATTGAACCGCCCCAGTGCCCCGGCGGCCATGCCGTAACCTGCGTCAACCATGCTCGAATAGTCGAGGTAGACCTTGACGTCCACGTTGTCAGTCTTGACCACCTTCAACTCGGCATCAATTCCCCAGATGCTCACCGCTTTGGTTTCCGCCAGTGGGGCCGTGTTGTCAAGGTCGGGGTCCAGCGCGATCCGGTTGTTGGCCGTCGCCAGTGTCACCGGTGCATTCAGGTCAGTGACAAACGAGAAGCCGATGGAGAAACTCCTGGCCATGACTGAGTCAATGAAGGGCCCTAGAGGCTTGATGAACGCCAATGTCCCGAGCATCGAGAAGTTGGTAATGTCGTTGGTGTAGAACTCGAAGCCGCCCAGCCAGTCCAGATAGGCATCCATCTGCATGCCCACCCTGGTCGTGTCAATGTCCACCTGCGGCATGTACCGCTTCATGATCAGGCCGTGGCCAATGGACGCCGCGCCATCCTGAGAAGCATTAATGTAAAGGAAATCCTCTTTGCGTCCCCAGCCGATATGCTTGAGAACCCGCAGGTAGTCACGCCAGTGATCCCAGTCCTGCGACCGGATCGACCCCGCATTGTCGAAGCCGTTGACGCCCACGTCTGCCCCGCTGTTCGAGGCATCGATGGAAACGAGTCCCCCGCTGCCATCCCAAACCTCGATGTTCAGAGGCACTGCCAAACCCAGATGGAAATCGCCGAACCGCAGGTCCGTGCCCGGTTCGACTGTTCCAAAATGCGTGTGGCCGATGGCGCGATAGCCCAGCTTGAGGCCCGCCCGATTGCGGTTGCCCAGCAGGTCCGTTCGGCCCACCGTCAGCAATTCGCCCTTGACGAACTCGCGGTACTTCTTGCACTTCTCCGGGTCGAGGCAGCTGATCTCGTCATTTGGTTTCTGCGTCGGCTGGTCGCTGTCGCCCTTGCCGCTATCCTCCACCGTCAGCGTGCCAACCTCTTTGGCGGGAGCTGTCTCCGGGTCAGGAGAGAGGGAAATTGACGTCGTCCGCGGTGCGGGAGGGGGCGAATCTGGTGCCGGATCAGCCATCACTGCCGCGGGCGTGGGGGCTTCAGCAGCAGGTGCTTCTGGCGCCGTCGGGGTCTCTGGATTGGCCGGTTCCAACACTGGCGTTGGCTGGTCTTCGGCCAGCGCCACCGCGGGGACTGCGAACAGGCAGAACAGTAGACAACCGAAGCACCATCCTCGAAAACTCATCGTCATTTCACATCCCCCTTCATCGAACGCAAGGTCATGATATTGACTTGAACTGGCCTGATAGTAGCACCAGGTAATGAACCGCGCAACGATGGGAACTGTCAGTTGCGAGCCCGCTCGCTGGTCTTCTGACCGGCCAGCCGAAGGCGCCTGATGAGGACGCTGATGAGACCGTGGGATATCTCGACCCGCTCCGCCATCAGATCCGAGAAGTCCAGGGGCTCCACCTTGAGAACATCGAGGTCGGTGGCGGCCACCACAGTCGCACTTGTGGGTTCGGCATCAAACAGCGACATCTCGCCGAAAAACTCGCTTTCACCCAGCCTTGCCACCTCCACTCCCTCCACCGTCAGACGCGCTTCGCCCTTCACCACGACGTAGAGGCCCGACCCCATCTCCCCTTCGCAGATCACCGTCGCCCCCTGGTCAAAGAGCTCTTCACGGGCGATCTCAGCCACCCGGCTGAGGACCGGTCCGGGGATGTTGCAGAAGATGTCGACGCGCTTCAGGAACAGGACCTTCTCGACAATTGTGAGCATACTCTTCCTCCTGGCGCAGGCAGTTGCGTAGCTAGCCACCAACGGACGTGGATCTGCGATGAAGCCTGTGGCCAGGGCTTCGAACTCTGCGGGCGAAAGCAAGCTGCGCAGCGCCCCCAACGCGGACTGAACCATGAACGGGTTGTGCTCATCAAGCATTGACCTGACTTCGTCGGTCAGTGACTGCAGACCCTCGCAGCCCACCAGTTGGCTGGTGCAAGCCGCCACCCAGCGATCGGAATCCTGCATGAATCTCCGCAGCCATTCCTCTCGGCTTCGCTGCGGGGTTGGCCAGCGGCGCAATGCATAGGCCGTTTGCGCCGCGACGTCCGGCGACTCGAAGAGGGCCAGAATGTCCTGTCTCTCGGTGCCTCGCAGCTTGTTGTCCAACAACTCGATGGCATCAGAGTGACTGGCGGTGCGATGGCTTTCGAAGCCTTGCACCACAGAAGCAAAATCGGGGCCGGGATGGGCGATGGAAAGCAACTCGACCAGGCTTCTGCGACACTGGCTCTTCTTCTGCTCCAGTGCGTCCCAAAGCAACGAGTCCAATGGTGCACCAGACTCAGATTGCCGCCGGGCCCACCGGAAGAAATCCTCGACTTCGTGAGCGCACAGGCGCTCGACCAGGGTAAGGTCTTCGAATGTTCCTCCGGAACGTCGCAGTCGACGCCCGGCAGCAGCCGCGATCTCAGCCCGCACAGACGGCTCGCTGACGATCATGCGATCGAGCAGTACTTGCATGCAAACCGAGTCGCCGATGTCCGACAGGACTCGCGGAATGCGCGAGCGCAACAAGGGCGAGACCGCCACGTTGGAAAGAGTCTCAGCAAGCAGTCCTAGTGAGCTTTCCCGCATGGAAACCAGGGCCTCCGTCGCGGTACGCGTGGTGCGCGGGTCGGCCAGTAGATCGATGAGGTGGGGCAGCATCTCGACAGCCCCGGTCTCCCCTGCCGCTCGACCTGCAGCCACTCGCACTTCTGGGGAGGGATCCTTGAGCAGCCGCCGCAGTTCGTCCACGTGTGCGGCACGACCGGCACGCCCCAGGGCGCGGGCGGCAGCAATTCGTACGCCCGGTTCGTGGTGGCGCGCCAGTTCGGCGAGATGACGATGGGCGAAGTCGGTCTCGGCTTGCGGACAGTAACGCAAAATGGCTGCTGCGGCGGCGGCGGAAACCGTCGCCTCGGGGTCATTGGTCAGGGGTAGCAAGGCGGTATTACAGTTGGTGCCGAGGAGGTGGCTGACCGCTTCTACGGCTGCCGCACGAACCGCAGGTTCCGGATCCGCCAGAGTCCTCAGAATCGACTCCATGTGTGGTCCGGCGTCAGCATCACGCAGGAATTCCAGGGCACTCTGACGCAGCGCCCCAGAATCACTCGTCAGCAGTTTGGCTACATCCGCCCGCCAATCCCGCTCGGGGATAGACCGCAACAACTCTAGCGCACTGCGGGCCTCCTTCTCATCCTGGCCGAGGAGGGATTCCCGCATGACCCGTACTGTGGCCTCGTCAGCCTTCAGATTGGAGCCATCAAGGTCAAGTCGTCGGCTGCGAATGCGCTCCCCCAGAGCCGCCGCGTAGTGCCGGCGCGCCCGTACATTCAAGAACAACCAGAGAGCCAGCAGTGCCAATGCCGGATACGATAGCTCCCGCAATCCCACCATGGTTACGGTGGCAGCGATGGCGAGGCCTGTCAGGCCGGTGACAACGGGCTTAATAATCCCCTCGACGAGCGCTTCGGCACGCGGCCGGAAGTCCGGCGCCACGGGCCGGAAGAAGAGCTGGACCGTGGTGTTCTGGACGGTGAATCTCAGCAAAGAATTGGCCCCTGCCGCAGCCGTCGACGCCCACAACGATACCACCTGTGCGGAGCCCAGCAGAACCGTCGAAGAAGCTGCCACCAACGCGCCGGGAAGCATCGTCAGCGCGGGGAGAATGCCCAATCGCTCGATAATCCGACTCGTCAGAAAGAACTGTACGAAGAAAGCCAGCAGGCCAACAAAAAGATTGTACAGGCTGAAGAATCCGGCCAGGCCGTCTTCGTCACCCAGGAAGGCGGCACGAGCGGACATCTTCCACTGATAATCGATGAGCGTGATGGCCACTGCCATCACCGCAGTGATCAGCGCGATGGTGAACAGATGGCGGGTCGAGCGAAGGCGGCCAAAATCAGCCAGCAAACCCTCACGCGTCGCCCCGCCCTGCCCCTGTCTTCGCGGTGCCTTGCTCTCCAGGGTAGCCTCTCTGAGCTGACGCCTTGCCGCCCGTCGAATCCAAGCCAGCAGAAGCGAGCAGAGGAACAACTCGCCAACCATCACATAGAGTAGATTCGCGGTGCCCAGTGGTCGGACGATGCCTCGCAACAGAGCACCGAAGACCAGCATCGCCACCGCACTCCCGCCCCCAATCACGCTGAACACACGCTTGGCCTCCCGGGTCGAGAAGACGTCACATGCAAGGGACCAGAACTGGGTGACGCAGAGAATCGACAGGACGTCGATGAAGACGTAGGTGGAACCCACCACGAGGATCGAATCGGGCCATGAGTAGAGCGCGTTGCGCAGCAACAGAAGACCGCCGATATACACCGCCAGGGTGGCCGGGAAAAGAGTCCCTCGCCCCAACTTGTGCGAAAGGCGGGTGTAGAGGGCAGAGGCGAGACTCACCGCCACCGCCACCGCGGCATACGTGTAAGGCAGCAAGGACTTGTCAAGGCGATGCAGGAAAAGCGAACTGGCAGCTGTGCGGCCGACTACGAAGCTGGCCGAGATGAGGCCAACGTAGAGCAGGAACATAGCTGCCACTCGGGGGGTCTCATCCGACCGGACATGGAGGGCCCTTTGTAGCAGCAGTCTCATTCAACTCTCATGGTGGTTGATACCACAGGACCTTCCAAATACACCACGGGCCTCGCGTCCCTGTCAAGGTATTACAGTCCGTCAGTGGCCCGTGTTTTTCGTTGGCAATTGAGCAGATCATTGCATATTCTAAGGCAATCGTGCGGCACTCGGACGTGGCTGGAGATGTCGCCGAAGTATGCATCCCAGCGCAAACTCAAGAGGTGGATCATGAAGCTAAGCTTTCCCCTGCCTTCGACTCTACTTACCGCCGTTGTCTGCCAGGCACTGCTCTTCGCCATTGGCTGTCAGGAACTCAGCAAGGTTAGCTTCACCGTTGAACATGAGACCGAGGTCTTCGAGGTAGATCTGGACGCTCAGTTCGCCATTGCCGTTGCCAACAATCAGGTGCCCCTCTGGGACCTGCTGCCTGACGGCGAATGCATGGATGTGGATGCTGAGACCCTGCGCAAGATCTTTGCAGTACCAATCGAGGATATTGACCTCAAGGACTCTCCGCAGGGCGATGACGTGACCAAGTACCAGGACCGGATAGAGGCGGTTGACATCGATGCCATGACCTATGTGGTGGTCGAAAACACCCTCTCCTTTGATGTCCCCCAGGTGGCACTCCTTGTTGGCGATTTTGGTGCCGAGGAAGACGGCCTGGCCTGGATCGCCAATACACAGGCTCTTGCCGCCGGAAAGACCGGTAGTTTCGATGTCGCGGTTACGGGGGAGATGATGTTCGAACTGGCCGGTCGCCTGGAGAACGGCATGAAGTTCGCCTACTCCTTCGACATCGTTGGCGACGAGTCCATGCCTCTTTGTAAGGGGCATGCCCTGGGCAAGATCAAGGCCCAGGCCATCGTCAAAGTTACCGTTCTGGCGCAGGCGCTCTAGCAAAGGCGTCCGGCGTTGACTTCCGGCTCCGCCGGTGTTCCAATATGCGAGCGCTGATTTGGCCACTGACTATGTGAGGAAACAGATATGAAAGTAAGCGACGTGATGAACACAAAGACCATCCGCATCGGCCCCGGGGCCACGGTCAAAGAGGCCGCCCAACTGGCCCACGACAGTCAGGCCAGTGACCTCATGGTAGTGGACGATGACGGGAAATTCCTGGGCGTGCTCTCCGAGGGCGACCTGATACGCGGCGCACTCCCCAAAATGGAAGAGATTCTGGCTCAGGGCGAAGGCCTGGGGGCTGGTATCGAGCTCTTCCTCGACAAGGGAGCTGACCTGGCCGGCCGGCCGGCAGCACCGTTCTTCATTACCGATGCGCTTACCGTCTCCCCCAACTCCCCAGTGCTCAAAGCAGCAGGCATCATGATCAGCAAGCAAATCCGCCGACTCCCCGTCGTCGAGAACGGCAAACTCGTCGGTACCATCGCCCGCGCCGATATCTGCCTGGGCCTGATGCCCTGACCCCGGCTTGACGCAGCCCCCAGCAGAGTCCCCGGCAGTCCTGATGCAATCCGGCTACTTAGGAATGTTCAGCCAGTACGGCCGAGTGCCAGAGAAGTCCCCGTCAGACCAGATACGGACTATGAAGGAGTATTCCCCCAGGCGGGGCGGATTGACTGCGGCGGCGGTGAAACACTTTAGCGAAGCGCCTGATGAGTCTTCCCAGACCAACCCGTCAGTCTCTCCATCAGGGCCGGCCAAATGGGTTTCGTTGTCCCACTTGTCGGCGTAGGAATATACGCCCAGGTGGTAGACCCGATTCTCTGGTGACTGCAGGCAAATGGTACTATCCCACTGCGTGTCCACGACGAAGAAATCCTCATCTCCTGCGGTTGCAAGGTAGGCGTAGAAGTCGCCCTGGGAAGTGAGCGCCGATGGAACATGTCGCACCTGGTCGGGCAGGCCGTCGCCATCTTCATCTTCCCCCTCATTGGGCTCGAAGGCATCTGCATTGCCTGAGAAGTAATGAGGTCCCAGCAGCGTTGGCACAGACGACCAGGGGTGCCAGGTGTCGGACCCGAGTTCGTAGCAGTGCAGGCGCTCCGATTCGTCGGCAACCAAGACTTCGAGACGCCCGTCCGAATCAACATCCCAGATTGCCCCGGTTCGCAACTCCTGACCATTGACCGTGACTGCGCTCCCGGAGTTGGGCACCCAGGCATCATCCTCCGGACTCCACAGGTGGATTAGCAATTGGGTGCCAGTTCGCCCAACGATGTCAGCGTAGCCGTCTCCGTCAACATCATAGAGCGACCCGGTTATGTCGGCCGGGAACGGTTCATTCTCACCATCGTCGTCGACGTCAAAGGAACCGGCAACCGGCGGTTCGAAGAAG
>CALGBT010000540.1 GCA_937884235.1 uncultured Pseudomonadota bacterium | reverse complement strand
TCACCTCCCTCGAACACGCCCTCACCAGCCCCCCCAGTGAAGCCCTCGTCCTGGCCCGCCTCCTCGCCCGACTCTACCGCAAGACCGGGCGACCCCCCGCCGACCACGTGGCCCTCTGGCTGCCCCTGCACAAGACCTTCCCGGATGACCCGACACCACTGCTGGAACTGGCCAAACTGGCGGAACGGCAGAATGACTACGCCGGCGCCCTGAAGCTTACTGAGACCGCACTGTCAATCTGTCCGGAGGACGAAGGGCTGTGGCACCGCCGGGCGCGGTTGTTGAGGCGGCTTTCGTGACATGGTGCCCCCCCTGTGGTCCCCCCCACGGAGGGATGCGCGTGCTTGCTCAGCGCACCAGATGTGACGTGGCAGAACGAATGTCCCGTCCCCCGTGGGGGAAGCGCCCGAAGGGCGATGGGGGCATCATGTCGTAGAACGCCGCCGCAACCCCAAAACCCCAACCATCAGCATCAGCAATATCCAAACCGACCCCCTCGGCCCGGCAGCACTACACCCGCCCGACTTGTCGCCATCGTCCTCCTCCTGCACCGGAATACACTTGCCAAAGCGCAAGGTCTTCCCTTCAGGACAGGGGTAGGCGTTGGGATCAAGGGCATCCCCCTCGGTGACGACATCGTCTTCGATGCCGCTCTCCAGGATGCAGGTGAAATCCTCGCTGCACAACAGCGGTTCCGGGCAGTCGGCACAACTCCCGCCACAGCCGTTGTCCCCGCACTGCTTGCCTTCGCAATCCGGGGTACACGCAATACATGTGTTGGCATCAGTGCAGACCTGGCCAAAGCCGCACTGCCCGCAAAGCCCGTCGCAACCATCGTCGCCGCATTCCTTGCCCAGGCAGTTGGGGACGCAGACCTCCTGGCACTGGCCCAGACCGTTACAGGCCTCGCCAAATCCGCAGTTGCCGCAGGAGCCGCCGCAACCATCCGAGCCGCACTGCTTGCCCGTGCAGTCGGGGGTGCAACCCGAAACGCAGTGCCCCTGATTGTTGCAGGTCTGTCCCCCCGGACACATGCCGCAGGTACCACCGCAGCCATCATCACCGCACTGCTTGCCCGCACAATTGGGAGTACACGTCGCCGCACAGTGCCCCTGAGCGTTGCAGATTTTACCGCCCGTGCAGGTGCCACACGTCCCACCACAGCCGTCCGACCCGCACTGCTTGCCTGCGCAATTGGGCGTACACTGGGCGGCGCAGTGGCCATCGGCGTTGCAGAAGGTATTCACCGGACAGGAGCCACAACTCCCGCCGCATCCATCCGCCCCGCACTGCTTGCCGCCACAGGTTGGAGTACACGTCTTCTTGCAGTGACCGTTCTGGCAGAAGAAGGCATCGGGGCATTGCCCGCAGCTCCCGCCGCAGCCATCATCGCCGCAGGTCTTGCCCGTGCAGTCGGGCTGACAGACATCCTGCTTGCACTTCCCAGAATGGCACTTGTACCCCGGCTGACAGCTTCCGCAACTGCCGCCGCACCCGTCATCGCCGCAAATCAGGCCGTCACACTTGGGCTGGCAGCCCCCAGCATCCACGCACTGGCTGTCCTTGCAGCTCTGGCCCGCCGGACACGTACCGCACGAGCCGCCGCAGCCGTCGCCACCGCAGGTCTTGCCATTGCAATCAGGCACGCAAACGCCGCACTGACCGCAGTCAAACGCCACCACATTGGCAACGCACTGATCATCCCATTGTGTCGCACAACAGAAGGCATCGTCAGCGCAGACGCACTTCTGGACCGTCGGATTGTTGCAGCCGGCGTTCTCGTGGGGCGTGCAACAATCGCCCAATCCCGGGCAAGCACCGCAGTCACCGGGGCAGACCTTGCAGGACTCACCACCGTCGCATTTGCCGTCGCCGCAGACCGGGTCAGCGCCGCCGCACGCACCACATCCAAGCGAAGCCACCTCGTCCACGCAGATGCCATCCCACTCCACCTCGCAGCAGAAGGAATCCTGGTTGCAAACGCAGGTGGCAATACCCGCATCATCGCAGGATGGCGTGCCATGAGCGTCACAACATCCGGTCCCCGCACAGGCGCCGCAGTCAGCAGGGCAGATGAGACAGTCCTCGTCAACATCGCAGTTGCCATTACCGCAGCCACCGCCTACGCAGTCACCACAGTTGAAGGTCGCGATCTCTTCGACACAGACCTCGTCCCAGGTGTACTGGCAGCAGAATGAGTCCTGCTTGCAGACACAGGCCTGAACAGTGGGGTCGCCGCAGCCGGGACCGCTTTGGGCCTCACAGCACGAGCCCGTCCCACCACACGAACCGCAATCAGCGGGGCAACTGCCGCAGGTCTCACCAGGAGCGCAGATGCCGTCGCCACAGTTGGTGCCGCCCACACATTCACCACAGCCGAAAGACTCGATTTCAGAAGCGCAGGTGTAGTCCCAGGCCGTTTCACAACAGTAGGAATCGAGCTCGCAGACACACGCCTGAATGGCAGCATCGGCGCAGCCCAGGCCGCCGTGGGCAGCGCAGCAATCCCCGGTACCCGGGCAATAGCCACAATCCATGGGGCAATTGCTACAGCTTTCGTCCACAGCACACGCCCCGTCGCCACAGCCGGCGGCATCTCCACACTGGCCGCAACCAAAGTCCACCACCTCTTGCGAGCAAATAGAATCCCACTCCGACTGGCAGCAGAAAGAATCCTGCTGGCAGACGCACTGGGTGATGACTGCGTCTTTGCAACCCGGGGTGCCGTTGGCAGCGCAACAGTCACCGGAACACGCCCCGCAGTCCCCCGGACAGCTCTGGCAGTCCTCACCGTCGGCACAGAGAAAATCGCCGCAGGTCGGCGGACTATCGCAGATGCCGCAGCCAAACTCGCTGACTTCGGCGACACAGGTCTCGTCCCAGGTGTTCTCGCAGCAAAATGCGTCCTGGGCGCAGACGCAAGCCACCAGCGCCGCGTTGTCACACCCCGGCGTCCCGTTGATCTGGCAGCAATCTCCAGAGTAGTTACAGGCTCCGCAATCCTGGGCGCAAGTGCCGCAGGTTTCCCCGTTGTTGCACTGGCCGTCGCCGCAAGACGGCCCTCCACCGCAGGTGCCGCAACCGTACTGTGCGACTTCGGCCACACAGGTATCGTCCCACAGAGAGTCGCAGCAGAACACATCTTGCGCACAGACACAGGCGACCATGGTTGGATTGTCACAACCCGGCGTGCCATTGGCCTGGCAACAGTCGCCGGTGTAGTTGCAGGCACCGCAGTCCTGAACGCAATTGCCACAAGTTTCAGTGCCATTGCAGACCCCGTCGCCACAGATTGGGATGGCCGCACAGTTGCCGCAGCCATAGGTCGACACCTCACCCACACATTGAGCGTCCCAAGCGGCGCTGCAGCAGAAGGAATCCTGCCCGCAGACGCACGCGGTGATGGCTGCATTGTCGCAACCCGGCGTGCCATTCGCCTGACAACAGTCCCCGGTGAAGCTGCAGCTCCCGCAGCCAAACTCCTCCACTTCGCCAACACACTGAGAGTCCCACTCATCAGTGCAGCACCAGGAGTCGAAATCGCAAACGCAGGACTCCACCCCGGCATCGTCACAGCCCGGCGTACCCTGGGCAATGCAACAGGTGGAAATGGCAAATGCCGGGGCGGCGGCCAACAGCGTCAGGGAAACAGCCAGGGCAACAAGCAGACGGTTCATCGCTCATCCTTCCGGGAGGCGGCGCGGGAGGGGCCGTCCCGGTGGCCCAAGTAGACCAGATGTCCAGGTTCGACGCAATGCCTTTCGTCTCGGGGTGCCCCCCCCCCGCGCGGTCGGGCCATGCCAGAAAGCAGCCCTGACGAGAAACACACTATCTCTGTCTGATTGATTTTGCACCGCCGCGCGATGCGTGCTACTGTCACGCTGCGGTGGGACACGAGAACGTTGGACTCAGGTAAGGAGTTGGAGATGCGAGACGACAAGATCATGCCCACCGAGCTTGAGGACCAAGCTGAGCAGAAGCTACCAGGCGGCGAGAATAATGCCTGTCTGCGCCTATCCGACCAGTCGCTGGCAGAGGAATTCAGCGCGGAATTCGAGGTCGACGGTGATCTTCGTTCGGTCCTGGACTCATTACCTTACCCACTGATGCTGGTTGATGAAGCGCACAACATCATCCTCACCAACCGCGCCGCCGCATCTTTTGTCGGTAAACCGGCCCAGGAACTGGAAGGTACCTACTGCCCGCGGACGGTCCACAACGCCGAAGAACCGGTCGACTACTGCCCGCTGAGCGAATCTGTGGCCACTGGCAAAGCCTGCGAGAAGACGGTCTACCTACCGGGCCACGACATCTGGATCGAAACCGGCACCTACCCCACGGCCTACGAGTCGGATTCAGGCAAGCGGGTTTACGTGCACACGGTCAAGGACATCACCGACCGCGAGCGCTCAAAGCACGACCTGGAGAAACAATCGCGGACCCGCGCTGCCCTCTACGACCTGCTGCGACTCTCCCTCAGCAGGGAGCCGGCTGGCGACGTCCTGGCGACCTTCCTCGACCGCCTCTTCGACATCCCCTGGCTGGCCCTAGAGAACAAGGGGGCCATCTTCCTCGACGACGGGTCCGGCCGGCTGAAGCTCACGGCCCAGCGCAATCTGGCGACCCCGCTCCTGGAAGCCTGCCAATTCATCACTCCGGGCCAATGCATGTGCGGCCGCGCCTTTGAGTCGGGCGAGACAGTCTTCGCCAGCGCCCTCGACGAACGCCATGACGTACGCTTCGAAGGCATGGCGGACCACGGCCACTACTGCGTCCCCATCCTTTCCCACAGGGAAGTTGTTGGGGTCCTTAATCTCTACGTCCCCGTCGATCACCCCTACAACGCCGACGAGGAGTCCTTCTTGAAATCCGTGACCGACGTCCTCGCTGGCTTCGCCTCGAGGATCAAGGCCAACGAGGAGCTGGAGCGGGCATTGGCCGAGGTCCAGCAGACCTTGCGGGCCACGGTTACCGCCATTGGCCGGATGTTGGAAGCTCGGGACCCGTACACCTCTGGCCACCAGGAACGCGTCGCCCTGGTCGCCGACCTCATCGCCAAACACCTCGGCTGGCCCGATGAAGCCCGGCGCCCGCTGCGTCTGGCGGGCCGCCTCCACGACGTCGGCAAGATCATCGTCCCCGCCGAGATCCTCGCCAAACCGGGCAAACTCTCGGCCCCCGAGTTCGCAATGATCAAAATGCACGCTGAAGTCGGCTACTCGATCCTCCGGGACATATCTTTCCCCTGGCCCATCGCCAACATCGTCCACCAGCACCACGAAAAGCTGGACGGCAGCGGCTACCCCTACGGTCTGACCGGTACCGACATCTTGCCCGAAGCCCGCATCCTGGCCGTCGCCGATGTCCTCGAAGCAGTGGCCTCCCTGCGCCCCTACCGGGCCGGACTGGGCGTCACCAGAGCAATCGAGATTCTCCGGGAAGGCCAGGGTACCCTCTTCGATGTCGAGGCCGTTGCCGCCGCCGCCGAACTCCACGCCAGTTGCGCCTTCGGCTTCCTCCAGTAACCCTCATCGGTCGAGTCGTTTCTTGTAGGGGTGGCTGGAAGCCGCCCACTCCACACCAAAGATAGCCTGCTCTTACTGCGCGCAGCCCCAGCACGCGCATGAGCAGGAACCCAGCGCCGCCAGCACCGCAATCACCACAAAGAAGGTCCAGTGGAACATCTTTAACGGTGCGCCCTTGATACCTGAGCCAAAGGCGATGACCAGCTCCCACACGGCAAAGCCGGCGTAGTTCAGGGCCACAAATGCCGCTAGGTAGTGACCGGCCTCGGCCGGGACCTTCCCCAGCGCCACCGCAAACAAGACCACGGTCGATAGAATCAGAAAGACAGATACATAGTGAAAGACCGCCTGCATCACTTTCGCTGCCACCGGCTCCAGGTCTGACTTCAGCATGGGCACCAGATACAACTTTGTTCCCATGACGAAGTGTCCGACGGTGGTTAACAGGGCAAAGATGGCTGCCGATAGCACATAGCAGTTCATGACTGTTCCACCGACTCCTCGCTCAGGCTCTCCTTGAGCACTTCAATGATCGACTCCAGAGCGGCCACATCAGCCTTCTTGTAGGCCACCATCCGCTCCAGATAGATGAGCTTCACTTCAAGGGGACAATCACAGCCGTGGAGGTAATGTTCCTCAGGGGGCCTCTCACCACAATCCTCCGGCCTCCCCCGGTGTCGTCCCCGCCCCCGATGGTGTCCTTCGTCCCGGCATTCCTGTCGGTGATGCCCTCGGTGATCTCTTTCGTCGCACATATCAAGCCTCCATGGTCAAGCTGAGGATGCGCAGCGCAGGGGGCAACTGTCAAGCCTGGAGAGACGTTCAACAGCCTCCTTGCCAACTCCTCAAGACATTGGTACCATTCCGGTACCAGGAGGCAGACATGGCAAGCGTCAACCTGAAGAACATCCCTGACCATCTGCACATACGACTGCGGGAACGAGCCCGGCGTAACAACCGGAGTCTGCAAAAGGAACTCCTCGCAATCCTTGAAGATACCGTCGTGTCCGACGAGCGCCGCCAACAGACCCAGGCCAATCTCGAGCGCTGGCGCAAGCAGCGGGAGGGGATGGCCTCCGAGCTCACGCAGCAGGAAGTCACCGAGGCCATTGAAGAGGTTCGCCGTTGATCGTTGCAGACACCAACGTCATCGTCCCCCTGCTCGTGCGAACGGCTCAGTCCGCCGTGATCGAGCAGCTTTACTCTCGCAAGAGCGACTGGTATGCCCCTCAGCTGTGGCGGTCCGAACTCACCAATGTCCTCCTGACATTCGTCCGCAAACAACTGATAACGCCTCCCGAAGCCCGAACCGCCCTGAACGAAGCCCCCCTCGTGGTCCCGCCAGATAATGAACTACGCCCTGACCCTCAGGACATCCTCGCTCTGGCACTGGCATCAGGTTGCACCGCCTACGACTGCGAGTACATCGCCACGGCCAAACTCCTCGGCATTCCCCTGGCAACCTGGGACAAACAACTCCTCACCAACTTTCCCAACGATGCCTTCACCCCCGAGCATCTCCTCAACATTTGACTTCCTCCCCATTCAGCCCCCATAATCCACCACGGAGGTGCGTCGGTTCCGGTGAGCCGCCTGGTCTTCAAAACCAGTGTGGGGTCTGAGCAAGGCCCCGGGTGGGTTCGACTCCCATGCATCTCCGCTAAGGTCGCATAACATGCTAGAATCACAAAGGAACGCACGGTGACGCCACGAAAGTGGACACATTTGGGACACAGGCGATTCAAGTTGAGGCTGCTATTGGGGAACGGGA
>CALGBT010000539.1 GCA_937884235.1 uncultured Pseudomonadota bacterium | reverse complement strand
GCCCTGCGTCGTTATCGTTAATTGCGAAAGACGAGGTATCTACCATGGGACCAACAGCCGAAGACACGACCGCCGCCAAAGCCTCCGCAGAGGTATTCATGATGGCCTTCCGGACATTGTCCAGCGATGCGCGAACCCGCGTCATTGAGGAACTTGCACGAGACAAAGGAGTTTGGGAGGACCTGGAGGCAGCAGTTCTCTGGGAGCAGCGGAAAGACGAACCGCGCCAATCCTTTGATGAGTATCTGGCAGAGCACGAGGCCAGCCAGGAGTGACCTACCGCATCGAGATAACGGCATCTGCGAAGAAGGAGATGGGAGGGCTGCCAGCCAGCGCTCATCGAAGAATCGCTGAAGCCATTCTGGCCCTGAAGAACGCCCCCCGCCCGCTTCCCCAAAGCAAGAAGCTTCGCAGTCCTCACGAAGGCTATCGCATTCGTATCGGGACCTGGCGAGTCCTCTACGTGGTGAACGACGAAGACAGCTTGGTCATTGTCTATGCAGTCCGGCACCGCCGGGAAGCCTATAGAAAGCATCGCTGACATTTCTCTCAGACCCCTCGCAACCAGCGCATCCATTACTTCTGCGCGAGTTGATCCAGGAGAAGGAGCAGCAGTTCAGGTGGCCACCCACAATCGTCTTTTTGGCAACGCACAATGTAGTTAGGTCCCTATGTGGCCGCCCGGCGTCGGTTGACCCTGACATGTGCGATTTGGTTGCCGAATCACCGTGGTCGGTTGCCGGATTTATGTGGGTGAGTCATCGGGATTTGGACCGGGCGTGTTGGAAAGGTGCAGCGAGTCGGTTGACCCTGACATGTGCGATTTCAGGACCGAATCACCATCAGCCGTTGGTGGTGTTAACCGGGTGGATCATTCCATCTTGTAATGGGCGTGTTTGGATCATGCATCGACAAGACCCCCGACGACAGCGCCAACCAACAACCCTGCCGCACCATGGTGTTCACGGCAACCTTCTGCCCCAAGCGCACAGACCGATTCCTGCTCGCGCAGTCAATCGGAGTTCCCACGAACCCTGCCGACACACCATTTGTCCTTCCACCCCCAAACCTGGTATCTTGCTATGAGCATCAGGATGACACCATGACACACAGTCTAAGCGATTTTCTAGACCTGACGCCTGCAGATGCATGTAGCCAATGGAAGCGCATTGGACTGCGAAGCTGGCCGCTACGCGGCAAGCGCCAGGAACCCTTTCTGCCCTTGGAAGTACTCCTCTGCTACGGCCTCTTCTTCCTGGTCAACCCCCACTCGTTCGGTGGGGGCAATATCGACAAGGTTCCTCAGCAGGTCACCGAATTGGCAGGAGCGTTCAAGCGTAGCGCCGGTTCAATTCTCAGCAAAATGCTCAATCTAGACGGTTCTCGGAAGAACTGTGCGGCATTTGAGCCCGAACTCTTTGGGGTTCTGGCGGCCCATCCCGATCAGTTCGCCTCACTCTATTTTCG
>CALGBT010000538.1 GCA_937884235.1 uncultured Pseudomonadota bacterium | reverse complement strand
GGTCAGATACCTCCCGGTCTCATTACCGCCGTTGGGGTATTGCCCCCAGTTGGGGATCAGTCCGCCGGTGGGCTTGTGGCCAAACACGCCGTTGAAGAATGCCGGCATCCGGATGGAGCCGCCAACGTCAGAAGCGAGGCCGAAGGGGGCTGCGCAGGAAGCCACCAGGGCTGCTTCACCACCAGAGCTGCCGCCGACTATGCGTCCCAGGTTGTAGGGATTGTTGGTGCGGCCGTAAACATTGTTGGCCGATTCCATCCACATGCACAATTCCGAGACGTTGGTCACGCCCAGGGGAATTGCCCCGGCAGCTCGGTAGCGGGCAGTGCCGGTGGCATCCTCGGAGCAGCGGAAGTCCTTACGGGAAACCAGACCCGAGCAGTTGGGCATCCCTTCCAGGGCGAAGGCCTCCTTGATGGAACAGGGTACTCCCAGCAAGGGGGGCAGGGAGTTGCCGCCGGCGCGCAATCTCTCGTCGGCCAGTTGGGCCTCGGCCCTGGCTTCATCGAAGCGGGTGTGGACCATTGCATTGAGGGCAGGGTTGACCTTCAGGATCTGTGCGATATGCAGTTCGACCAAAGCACTGGAAGAAATGGCCCCGCGCCGCAGGCGCGCCGCCATTTGTGTCGCTGAAATCGAGAGTAGTTCCTCCACCCTTCGCCTCCCAACCCGCCTGGGCCCACTGCAGTGTAATTGATGCGTGGGAAAGATGCGAGGCCCTTTACGGCGGACGGTGAGAAGGGTATGCTCGGCCAACGTCTGGAGGTTCGCCGGGTGAGGGCAGAGAGCAAGAAGACAATCGTGGAGCGCTTCGCCCGGCACATCAATCGGGGCCAGGTGGACTACCTGAGGGCAGGGCACCTCGACGTCATCGAGAGCGAGCGTCGCGGTGCCAGCTTCGTTGACCTGTTCAGCCATCGCGCAATGCTAGATTGCTTCACGTCGGCCGGCTGCTTCAACGTCGGGCGGGGTAATGTGCGGATTCGAGCGGCATTGCGCGACGGACTGCAGCAGTACGGCATGGGCGAGCCGGGGGACGAATCCCCGCCCAAGCTGGCGTTGCGACGGAGGCTGTCAGAACTGGCTCCGGGGGATCTCGATGGTGTCCTTCTCGCCGCCGGCGGCGGGGACGCCATTGACATGGCTATCAAATTGGCTCGGGCTGTTACCGGGCGTCCGCAGATTATCTCCACCCACCTCGCCTATCACGGTCACACCGGCTTTGCCCTTTCGGCCAACGGCAAGGCGCACTATCGAGAGTATGCTGAGCCGCTCATGCCCGGTTTCTCCTTCGTGCCGTTTAATGATTTGTCGGCGATGCGTCGAGTGGCCGGGCAGAACACCGCAGCCATTCTGGTGGAGCCGGTGCAAGGCGAGGCGGGTATTTTTGTCGGAACGCCAGACTATTTGCACGGGCTCAGGCAACTCTCTGATGAGCTCGGCTGTTTGCTCATATTTGACGAAATACAGAGCGGATTTGGCCGCACTGGGCAGTTCTTCGCCTGTGAGCATTCGGGCGTCGTGCCAGACGTCATGACCGTTGCCAAGTCCATGGGGGGAGGCCTCTACCCTAATGCTGCTCTCCTCTATCGGGAGTTGCCGGCAGTGGTTGATTTCCTCGCTACCAATCCTGACTTCCATCCCACCACGGGCGGGGCCGATTTGGGCTGCATTGTGTCCCTCGCGGTAATCGATACGATCCTCGAAGAGGGACTCTGTGGCCGTGCCGCAACTCTGGGGGAGACGTTGCGTGGTGCGCTCGATGAACTGAGAGCCACCTATCCGAGAATCATCAAGGAAGTGCGCGGGCTAGGCCTCATGGTGGGCATCGAGTACATCCATGAATTTCTTGGGCCAATGATGTCTGATGCCCTGGCCCGACACGGTGTGTTTGCCGCCTACTCAGGCAACGCGCCCCAGGTCATGCGCTTCATGCCGCCGCCGGCGATGACCGATGCCGACATGGAGCGATTGCTGGCGGCTGTTCGGGGCTCTGTTGCGGACATGCAGACTTTGCTGCCAGTGGCATTGCCGGTGGCTCGGATTCCCGTTCTCAAGAAGCTTCTCAATGACGAACGTGTCCAGACTCGCCTCTTCGGTGCACTGCGTACCACCGAGGACCTTCTCGCCCGTCTGCCGCGGGCTTTCCGGCGCTGGGGGAAGCCATGAGACCCGAACTGACCTACCGACAGAGTTCGCGGCATAAGCCGCTGTTTGATGGATCGTGCGGCCGCGGGATCCACCAGCTGGGGCGTCATCCAGAGTCAGTGGTGGCCGCCATGGCCACCGCCCTCGACGAGACGGACCAAGGCAACTTTCCCATGATCTCCCGTGAGAAATCAAATCTCGCCATGGCCCTGGCCGGCTTCGCCCCCGGTGCCCTTGACTGCGTGGTCTTCGGGGTCATGCGCGGCGAACCCATGGAGTTTGCCGGCAAAGTCGCACGGGGACGCACCAACCGCATGCCGCTGGTTACCGTGTCCGGGAGCTACTTCGGAGAAACGGGCATCGCCCTCTCGCTTTCCGACGTGCCTGGCAAAGAGAAGTTTGGACCACTGTTGCCGGGC
>CALGBT010000537.1 GCA_937884235.1 uncultured Pseudomonadota bacterium | reverse complement strand
GAATCACGGGAGGCCTTTAGCAAGGCGCTCAAACAGGTTGGCCTGCAGGCGGAATCTGTCACCGAATTGCTAGGTCGCGGGGACGAGTGGTATCAGGCCCTCCAGGCGAAACGTGAGGAGTTGTTGACCAGCAGAGCCGCGGTGCAGCAGACTGTGGTAGTGCGGCAGGCAGAGGTGACCAGACACGCCGCACGCCAGGACCGTCCGGAAATGGAGCCGGAGAGTCTGGGGCAACTGGCCGAAGAGGCCGCAGCCCTCGTCCAGCAGTTGGAGCAGGAGGCTCAGCAGCTCTTTGCCACGCAGAAAGGCATGGAAGAGAGGCAAGAGAAGGCCAAGCAACTGGTGGCGGAAGAGGTCAGAGTCAAAGCGGAAGCAGCCCCCTGGTTGACGCTGAATGAACTGATTGGGTCGGCAGATGGTAGTAAGTTCAAAAAATTCGCGCAGGGGCTGGCGCTGGTCCAACTGCTCTACCTGGCCAACCAGCAGATGCAACGCCTGAAGCCCCGCTATCACATCCTGCGAGTGCCGGAGACGGACCTGGAAATTGCCATCGTCGATAGGGACCAGGCGGGCCAGATCCGTCCGGTCTCATCACTCTCCGGCGGCGAGACCTTCCTCGTCTCCCTCGCCCTGGCCCTGGGCCTCGCCCAACTCACCGGCGGCGGCTCCCCACTCCAATCCCTCTTCATCGACGAAGGCTTTGGAGCCCTCGACCAGGAGTCCCTGAGCGATGCCCTGGAAACCCTCGATATGCTCCAATCCGAAGGCAAAACGATCGGCATTATTTCCCATGTTGAGACACTACGAGAACGCATCCCCTGCCAGATCCAGATTACCCCTGTGGGGGCTGGGCGCAGCGAGTTGTCGACGAGCTTCTGACAGCGATTGGGGCGCTGTTATCCTGTGCTGTTGTCGATAATGGCTGGTATTGCCAGGCGAGAGGTGCGAAAGGGTAAGTCCTAGAAGAAGAGGCCGAGTTCGGTGAGGACGCCAATGGGCTTGTTCTTTACGGAGATGCCTTCGTCTTCGAAGTCTTTGCTGTCGTAGCGAAGATACGCACCAAAGTAACCACCAAACTTGCCACCAAAGGAGATGGTCGGGCCGACATGTGCGCCGAAGCCTAGGCCAGAGGCGCTTGCATCGTTGTCGCCGGCGCTCATGCTAACGCCATAGAATCCAACGTGAGCACCCGCGGTAAGGAAGAGGGTGCCCTTGAGCAGGTGGTGGTAGCGCACGAGAGCGGCAATTCCCCATCCCATGATGGACGAATCAACATCATCCTTGCTGCTGGATGTGCGGTCAACGGACAACAGAGCACCGATGGTGAGGTTGTTCATGATGAAATATGAGATGCTGGGTGCGAGCAAAAGATTGGTCGTCTCACTCTCAGTCTCATAGTTGAGGTCGGCGCCGCCGCCAACAACCCAGGTACCCTTCTGGCCAAAACGTGTCTCTGCAAAAGCGGTGGTGGCCATGAATACGGCCATGACAAGCACGACTGCGAATACGGATTTCTTCATGTTCTTCCTCCCAAAAAAGTTGGTTAAAGACCCAAATTAGTCCAGGGTCTTCTGGTTGCCACTCAATATGCGTCCGAAGAGTTCAGTTGGCAA
>CALGBT010000536.1 GCA_937884235.1 uncultured Pseudomonadota bacterium | reverse complement strand
CCCGGTCCGGATACTCGTCCACGAGATTGTGCTCCTCATGGGGGTCCACCGCCAGATTGTACAATTCCTCCACGCCCTCTTCGTCCACCAGCGTCTTCCAGCCACCATCCACCAGTCCGGCCTGCATCCCTGGCGGACGCCCGGAGAAGAGGGCGATTTGCTCGGGCACCTCAGCCGCGACGAAGTTGCGTCCCTTCATGGAACAGGGGACATCGAGGCCAACCAGTCCCAGGATGGTGGGTGAAACATCGAGGTGGGAGGTGGTAGCAGTGACCTGGCCCCGAATTCCCCGGAACTGCGGTCCAGTGACAACCCAGGGAACCCAGACATTCTCCTGATAGACTTTGGGACCATGGCTGCGGCTGCCGGGGTGCTGGCCGAAACCCTCTGCGTGGTCCGAAACGATGACCACAAGGGTCTCAGGCGGCAACCCCTCCACCAGTTCCCGAATTCTCTCATCAATGAATCCCAACGCCCTCCGATAGGCCAGGCGCTCGTCACTGATGGGGCTGTCAATATGCTCCTGGCAGCCGTAGTAGGGATGGTGTGCCACCGCCATCTCGTAAAAGACAAAGAAGGGACTGTTGCGCCGCTCCCGAGCCAGGTCGAGGATGGTCTTCACCGAGAGGCGTTCGTCGAGCCCCCAAGAATCCTTCCAGACATCCTCTCGGCCCGGCATGTTGCGCATATCAAGAGCCAGATCGAAGTCACGATGCTGGAAGAATCGCATCTTGCGATCATAGGCCAGATCTGCGGAGGTAATCAGCGCCGTATAGTACCCCGCAGCATGCAGCACCTGTGAAATGCTGCGGCAGGGAATCGCCGGGTTGATAAACGAGATGCTCTTGTAATCCGGGTGGCACAACTCAGAGCAGAAGAGGGCGAAAAAGGCCTTCATGGTCTGGGGCCACGCCGAGAGGTGCATGGCAAAGCTCACGCCGTCCCGACTGACGCCAATTGACTGCATAAAGGGCATGGGCGGCGGGTCTTCATCGAGGTAGAGGCTGCCAACAGACTCCAAGGAGATCCAAACCACACTGGTCCGTTTCGCCATGGCTTCTGCCAGCGGGTTGTCCGCCACGAATCCCGGTCGCTCCCGGGAAGCCAGGTCAAAGACAAAGGGGTCCGCAATCTCACGGGAGGGTCGGGTGAGCTTCTCCCAGAACGGCTTCACGTAGGACGAGGCAAGGATGGTGAAGGGGCTCCGCTCAAGACCAAAGGTATGTACCCGAATCCCCGCCACTTCACCGTTGATCAGGAAGGGCAGAATGGCCATGGTCACCACCATCTCAACGCCCAAGATGCTCGCCATCACCAACTTGGCCCGGGCCTTCAGCCGACGAACTATGACCGGAGCCAGCCAGATGCCGGCAATGGCAATGCCGCAGACAAGAAGCCAGCCGCCCACCGTCCAGAAATTCAGGTACTTGGCAATGGAAGAGTCCAGGGAGGAACCACCGGACGCGCTCATGGGCTGGTCAAGGAAGGCCAGGTCCAGGGTCGCACGGTCAATGTGACTGCCAATGAAGATGGCGGTGTAGGAGGAGGTTATGCAGAAGAAAGCATGGGCTGCCTGCAGCAACGCCGACACGCCCTTCCAGGCACGCTCCCAGCGCATCAAAGGCAGGCACAGCAATGACACGATGGCAGCCCAAAAGGCTGCGCCGAAAATATCTCCACCAAAAAAGAGCAGGCTCTTGCCCAGCAGCTTCCCCGGCGACTCGTACCCTTCGGTTCCGAAGATATTGTTCCCGATGAGCATCAGCTTGATCAGCAGCAGCACGACGACCGCCACCATGAAATTGACCACCCATACTTTCTTCACATCGCGCTTCATGATTCTCCCATATGCAAGGTCAATCCCTGATACCTCAACGAGGCCCACATGTCTACTTCCGAGCCGCCCCGCATTGAGCTATGCTGGGTCCGGCCCCGTCGCATCTTCTGGTTCAGTCTGCCGTCCATTGCTGGAGTCTGATGGTTTCTCGCTGGCATGTCATCGTGGCCAGCCTGGTTCTGTTGACCAGCTCCTGACCATCCTGCTGCGGTGGCAGTGGCGCCGACGCCGGCGAAACTGAGTAGCAGCTACTCGCCCCACCGTGCGGGGTCGTTGACAATATCGCAATCTACCACTTGCCGACCGGCGGGATTCTTGAAGGGGGACCAGCAATACTCCATCAGGAAGGCCATCTCCTCACAGCGAACGGCATCGCCCTCGCTCTTGGGATGAAAGCCATCGCGGAAACTGTAGGTGCCATCGGGCACCGAGGGGTCCCACAGATCCCAGTTGGGGAAATCCGAGTAGCGGGTCACAGCACCGTCGTGGTACTTGTGGATCAGGCGCACTTCCTCTGAGGTCAGAGGCAATCCGAGCGTCGCGGCCTTGAGCGCCACTAGCGAGATGTCCCGCCCCCAGTTGACATCGGACTTGCCAGCCAACTCTGAGTCAGGGTCCAGATAGAGGTCCATCCGC
>CALGBT010000535.1 GCA_937884235.1 uncultured Pseudomonadota bacterium | reverse complement strand
CCGGAATAACAAGACCGGCGGGGTAGCTCGAATTGACGATCGAGACCCGGGAACCGTCGTCCATCCCCGAGAAGGCGATGGTGAAGGCGGTCACCGTAACATTCGCCGGCACGTTGACGAAGGTCTGGAAGTAGGTGAAATCCCCCCCCTGCCGACAGGCGGCGCGACCACACAACCGTGAGTAGATCGAGAAGCCGATGGTGTCACCGTTGGGGGCCGGTCCCCACCCGGTGTCGTTCGCATCAGGAATGGCGGCGGCATAGCCGTACTCGGCGACATTGCCGTGGGAGGGCATGGTGTACCCCCACAAGACGATGTCGTCATAGGGCGCGGCGTAGGGTCCCACTTCAAGTCCCTTGTGCATCTCCCAGGATGTCCGAGACTGTGCCGTGGCATTACTGGTGGTGGCCGCGAGCAACACGGCAACTGCTAGCAAGCTGAACAATTGATTACGCATTTTCTACTCCTTCAGTATTGCTCCAAACTGCCGGGCGTCCATCCGGGCACCCGTCATTATCGAGCAAGTTATCAAGACCTTCGATGGGGCAAACGGTAAGAACGGTTCTGGACGACGGCTAGGGGTAAAACGAGCCGCGCTTGATTCATCTGCGTTCTTGCCCGCCGAGCTCGCCGTGCCTACTATGAGAGACACCAAAACGGTCCAAAGCGGAGGAGCACATGCAACCCGAAATTCATCTCAACTACGCCGCCATTCTCGTCGCAGTAATATCCAACTTCGCCATCGGTGGTCTCTGGTATGGCCCCCTCTTTGGCAAGGCCTGGATCAAGGAGATGGGACATCCCGCCGACTGGCAGCCAGCGAAAGGAGCCATGGTGCGTGCCATGGTGCTCAGCTTTGTCGGCGCGTTCTTCACTGCCTATGTCCTGGCCCATGAAGTCGTGGTCTGGCGCCCCTCCGTGTGGGGTGTCGGAGAGGATCAGGCCCCCGCGGTCTACGGCTTCTTCGCCGCCATGTTCCCCTGGCTGGGTTTCCAGGTACCCATTCTGCTCAACAACGTCGGCTACGAGAACAAGAGCTGGAAGAACTTCGGCATTGGTGCGGGCTACCAGTTTGTCGCGCTGCTCTCCATGGGGATGATTCTTTCGTATTGGCGTTGAGGCCATGTTACATGCACGGCAGAGACACGGCTGACGTAGTATTTGTCCGCCGTCGCCTCCGAGGCGACGGCGGACAAACACCACGTCAAACATCGTCTCCTCACCCCCCATCCAATCTGCGGCTACATGCCGCATTGGAGGTTACGCATAGTCAGTTGTAGTGGCGGCTCTTGCCCGGTAGACGATTGCGACGCGGGCTCTCTTGGTCCATACTGGATGGGACTAGGAGGTTCCATGAGAAGAACATCGACTGTTATCATGCTTGTCTCGACGATCCTCACCCTGGCCCTTAGCGGCTGCTCCGAGAAGCAGAAGGTCGAGGCCAAAAGCACCGACATCCCCGCGGCCTGCAAGTGTGTCATGAAGTGTGCCCAGACCGTCATGGTGGAAGACCCGCAAGGGTTGGCGAAATGCCAGACGGACTGTGGCGACAAGTTTGATGCCCGGACCCTGGCGGAGGGGATTAAGCGGTCCATGGAAGTGATGTCCAAAGCGAGGGAGAGCTGTGCGGATTGAGAAGTGTGCGTGGCTTCTGCTCATCAGCCTCTGTTCCTGTGGGGCACCACAGCCGCAGGAGAACAAGGAGGTCGACGTTACGACCGCTGACGCCGGAGTCGATTGGGTGGCCGGGGACGTGGCCGCTGACATTGTCTCGGATTGGGCGGGCGACCTGGTCGACTCGTTTCCCGACTCGATTGCCCCGACCCTGCCTTTGGCGGCCGTAGCAGAGTGCACGGCACCGCTCCCGCTCTGCGCACCCGTTGGTATCGATACCGGCCTCTATGCCAGCTACCGCAAGGACTTCTTCCTGCCCAATTCGCTCTACGACACCGAGTTGGAAGACGAACCCCTCGACGGTGGCCGCTTTCAGGTGGCAGCCATCGCCAAAGCCGACGGACCGGTAACCGCCATCCTCATCGATGGCCAACCGGTACCCGCCCTGCTGGCCGACCTGAAACTCGACTGGCACCACGTCTGGCCGGCGGAGGCAGTGGCCGGCGAGCCTCTCTGGCTGGCCTTCCACTCCCGGGACGGGGCGTGGGACTCGCGCACCTCGGCCAACCTGAAAATCATGAGCGCTGAGACCGTGCTGGTAGACGGTACCTTCCCCGTGGCCACCCATCCCGTCCCTTTCACCTTTGTCACCCTGGATTCCCCAGGCACCACTCTGGTCGTGCATGTCAAGAACACGGGGGCCGAGGCAGCAACTTTGACCGCGCTCTCCTTTGACGGGGCCGACGTACTGGGCGGCAACCACGCCTGCGTGCCCCAGACCACCATCGGCCCGGGTCAGCATGCGCTCTGGACCATCCCGCTGTGCGCTCCTCCGGAAACCGGCAATGCCTGGACCCTGGTTGCCCATTGGGTCGACCTGCCCCCCTCCGTTGCAGTCGGCCGCCATCTACGCCCCTTCTTCCCCATCGAGGCCTGGCAAAAGGGCAGTGACTGTCCTCTGCCGGGCATCAATGATGCGACCTACGAGTTGTTCACCGAGGGGGGGATCGATACCTTCTACCTGTATTGGGGCAACGGCCAGTCGTGCGGCTACGACAATGCCACCATGTTCAACCAAGTGCTGCCGGGCACCGGAGTTTACGCCTTGCTGGGCGACGACTTCCCGTGG
>CALGBT010000534.1 GCA_937884235.1 uncultured Pseudomonadota bacterium | reverse complement strand
TTTCCTCGTGGTTTGGCAGAGCGACCTCCAAGACCCGGGGGGCGGATTCGGGATATTTGGAAGAATGATGTCTTCCGAGTTGGCGTGGACCGGTGAGCAGTTCCAAATCAGCGCCCCGCTCGATGGCGACCAGATGGACCCTCAGGTCGCAGGCTCCCCTTTCGGGGGGTTCCTGGTCGTTTGGAACGGTGCCGTGGCTGGAGACAGCAAAGGCATTGGTGCTCGTCATGTCGACGCGGACGGTACACTCGCTGCGGATGACCTCCGCATGAATGTGTTCGTGACCAACCATCAGGTCTATCCGGCCGTTGCAGGAATGGATACGGGAGAGTTCGTGGTGATCTGGCAGAGCAACATGGGGGCAGAAACCGGCACGGAAATAGACGTCATGGCACGCCGACTGGCGCCGGAGAGTATCCCTTTGTATCTGTAGGAAGAGGGCTACGGCACCCACTCCACGGCTCAGCCGGTGCCCGAGGAACTGACACTCGAATTTGAACTGGAGCAGATGCTATGGACAGGCTCTACTTCTTGTTCTTCAGGAACAACCGAACAGAGAAGATGAGGCGTCTTGCCGAATTCGGGTCGGTGATGGTCAGCTTCCAACGGAGGAAGCGTGCCACAGGTAGCGAAGCACTTTCGTCGAAGTTTCCGAACCATACCGACAGTACGTCACCACTGGCGACATTATTCGAAACGTTGACTATCGCAAGGTCCAAAACATCAGTGAAGGCTGATTCTTCAAGCACTGGTGCGGTCTGTAGGGTCAGTTTGTACTCTTCGGTGCTCGCCGCTGCGACATCCTGATAGAATATAACTTGAGAGAGGCCGCCGGAGTACATACCCCCAATGTCGAGGCAGTCAGAAAGCACCTGCGACGACGTCGCTGGCCAGTTGGAAGGATCGATGAAGACCCTTTCCTGCAGGTTCACAGTGACCGGCGGCGGGTCCGGCCACGGTGGGGAAGGCAGCGGACCCGGCTGCCAACCTGCCGCCATTGCAAGTTGGGCGTGGCTTGCCACTCCAAATGGTCCGTAGGAATCGTCGGATGTGTCAATGATGGTTCGTCTTCCGGGCTTTCCAAGTGCCATAACAACCTCCTGTGATAGGAAAAGCAGTTAGTTTAATGTGTCTTGAAGATACCCTTCTAGGCAATATCGTGCGAAATGGGGGGGGGGGGGACTCCCCACCAGTTGTCAAGTGGGAAATCGCGCTGGGTGAGTAATCCGGCAGCCACCGGTCTTTGCTTCGCTCACCCGACTCCACGAATACCAGGCACCTTCAACAGTCAAGGGTGCTACGCCGTTGGCTCCGCAGTTTCACGGTCTCCACTGCGTGGACCCTCCGAGAAACACTGCGTCCCTTGATTGTCGAAGCTTCCGCCTGGTCGTCCTCCTGTCGGGGCGAGCGAGGCTGACCAACCGACGGGAATCGGCGGAGGGACGCAGAGGCTGCTCACTCTGCGCACACTGGTCCTGTGTTGAAGGTGTGGAGGTCATCTGAAACAAAGGCGGGGCTCGCTCGGCCTTCCGCTCTCCGAGAATCTGGCGGGTTATTTACCCCGCCGCTGCGAGCTTGTACGCTACATCCTTCCCGCGTTCGACATCGTACAGCGTGCCGTTGCGGAGCATGGCGCACAGGACCGTCAGCAGACGATCCGCCACCGTCCTCAGCGCTCGACCATGACTGTGCCCTTTTGCTCGAAGCTGGGCATACCGATGGCGGCTCCGTGGATCCTTCTGGACCGACACGCGAGCCCAGTGGTAGTATGCATCTCGGAGCCGAGGGTTGCAGGCTTTGCGCATGACTACCGTTAGGCGTTTGCCGCTACGTTTGGTCACGGGGGCGGCACCGCCAAGGGTGCGAAGGACGTCAATGTCGCGCGCTTTGATTGCCCACCAGGCTTCGCCGAGCATCGTGGCGAGGATGATACTGCCGATGCCGACCATACTTCGGAGGATCTCAACGTCATGGTGCTCGGCCTGCATTTCCCCCTCGGTCTCATCTTCTGGCGAGGGCGGGATGAGTGCATCGCACAGCCAGTCCAGCTTCTTGTGGCATTCCTTGAGTTGTCGGTTCAGCACACGGATCCTCTCCGCAAGCAGTCGGATGTGGGCGCAAGCTGCGGCAACCGTTCCAGGCGAGACCGTCACCGGCGGCCTGAGCAACACCGAGCGAAGGGAGACTGCATCGACTCTACGAATGCGATGGCCCTTGAGAAAACCAGCGAGCGTCTTCTCCCTAACGCGCTTCGCTCGGTCCGGGGTCGGTACGAGTTCCCAGAGGTCGAGGACCCAATCCTTGCCGACATCTTCCCCAATCTGAAGAAATTGTGGATAGTAGCGCCGCAGTTGCTCTCTTACCCGGTTGGTGAGTCGGTTGTGCTCAGTGCGTAACTCGTCCGACATGCGCGACCACTCTCGCAACTCGACCACCTCCGGCCGCTCAATGCAGAGCCGGCGGAAACGATGTCCATCGGTGCGCAGCGAGTCACCGAGCACGTGCGCATCGCGTGAATCGTCCTTCGCACCGGCCGGACTGAACCGATCCCGAAAACGGTCGAGCTGCTTCGGGTTGATGGAATGGGTCGGAAAGTCACGGTCCTGCAAGGTGTCCACTACAACCCCGTGCGGCACCTCGATGGCGACGTGTACTGCCTGTGGATCGCCCATGCCAAGTTCAAGCAGCCACCCACACATCTGGTCCAAGCTGTCCGCATCATGCTTCGCTGTCCGCTGCCACAGAACCTCCCCCGTGGGACTGACCGCACAGACGGCATGTTCCTCCGTTCCCCAGTCGACACCCACGAACGCCTGTACTGTTGGTTCCTTCATGTCCACCTCCTTCTTGTTGAGGTAACCGTCTACAAGGTCCGCCGTGATGTGATGTCACCCCTGTACTGGCGCTCATGGCGCAGACTCCCCACTGGATTTCCATCACGGCAGCACCGCCGAGGCACGGGTCCCCCCCAGGCGTTCGAAACGCAGGGGGGCATATGGTTGCTCCCGGCGGGCTGACCTCACCTAGAACACTACCCCACGGCCAATGAGGTTGCCCAGGCTGTTGAGAATGGTACAGGGGGG
>CALGBT010000533.1 GCA_937884235.1 uncultured Pseudomonadota bacterium | reverse complement strand
CAGCTGCCAGGGCCCCTTCCACGTCAGCCAGCACTACATCCACCGGCCGACTCGCCGGGCAACCTCGGGCGGCAGGGACGATGCAATAGGTGCAATGGCAATCGCAGCCTTCATGGATCTTAATGGTGGCACGGGTGAGACCCGAGGCATCTTCATATCCCCGGGGGGAGAGCTTGCCGGGAATGGCAGGCTCAAGCCGCCCAGCTAGAGCGATGGCCCGGTGGATGCTCGCCACTACTGCTGCGGGGTCATTGCCCGGAATAGCCAGGTCCGCATCCTCCAGAACCCGGTGGCGACCATTGGCGGCCGGCAAACACCCGGTGACGACCAGCAGTTGCCCTGGGTTGTCCCGGCGTTGCCGCCGCAGGGCTTTGCCGACATCGCGGTCAGCCCCACTGGTGACCGTGCAGGAGTTGATGAGGACGACGTCGGCTCCGGCCGGGTCGGCGACCAGGGCGTAGCCACTGGCGGTCAGCTGCTTTCCCAATTGCGAGGAATCGGCGATATTGGTGCGACAACCGAGGGTATCGATGAAGACTGTTGGGCCCATTGGCTAGGCTCCAAGGACGGTGGCTATCCAGCCTCCACCAACGACGGCGTCATCGCTGTAGAGGACTGCTGCCTGGCCCGTCGCAACCCCCTGCATGGGGTCTTCGAAGCGCAACGAGAAGCTGTCGGCGCCGGCAGCCACAACCACAGCCGTCGATGCGGCTGAGCGATAGCGGATGCGCGCGGTCAAGACAGTCCCGGTAGCCGGAATCTCGCCCCCGGTCCAGACGGCGGCAACCGCGCCAATACCTTGACAGTTCAAGGCCGGGCGTTCCCCCACTACGAGGCGATTGCCAGCGGACTCCTTGGCGACCACGTAGAGGGGCTGTCGCCAGGCGACGCCCAGTCCCTGGCGCTGGCCCACGGTGTAGCGATGAAGCCCGGCATGGCGGCCGACAACGGTGCCATCAACCATGACAATGGGGCCGGGGAGCGGCTTGAGCCCGGCATGCTCCTCCAGGAATTCAACGTAGCTACCCCCGGCGGCAAAGCAGACATCCTGGCTCTCTCCCTTCTCGGCCACGGGCAAAGCCCGGGCCGCGGCGATGCGCCGCACTTCGGGCTTGGTGAAGCTCCCCACGGGGAAGAGCACCCGCGGCAGACTTTCCTGGTTCAGGGGGAAGAGAAAGTAGGTTTGATCTTTGTTGGCATCAGCCCCGGTGCGCAGTTGCCAGCGCTGACCGTCATGGTCGATACGGGCGTGATGTCCGGTGGCGATGGCATCGAAGCCCGCCTCCATGGCCCAATCGAGGAAAGCCGAGAACTTGATGTGCTGATTGCAGAGGATGCAGGGGTTAGGGGTCTGTCCCGCCGCGTAGCTGGCAGTGAAGGGCTCTATGATGTCCCGGGCAAAACGCTCCGAGAAATCAATGACCTGATGGTCAATGCCGAGGGCGAGAGAGACGCGCATGGCATCGGCCACATCTTCCTGGCTGCAGCAACTCTTGCCATCTGCGGCCCTGGCGATTTCACAGCCGAAGAGCCTGAAGGTCACCCCGTGGGCGGTGTGTCCCTGGTCCAAGAGAATGGCGGCGGCGGCGCTGGAGTCAACTCCACCGCTCATGGCCACGGCCACCTTCATGGGTTTCTGGGTCGAGATTGCCACTGGCAGCATCCTTTGGCGGGGAGGGTGGATTGACCCAATCAGGTGCGGAATCGATACCCGCGCACCGCCAGCAAGGGAATAGCCAGCAGCAAGAGAATTGTCAAGGCGGAAGTCCCCGGGGCCCCGGTGCCGCAACCCTGCGGCAGCGAGTCGACCGCAGCATCGCCGCAGGCGGCCTCGTCCACTTCGCCATCACAGTTGTCGTCGAGGAAGTTGCCGCAAATCTCCTGAACCGGTTCCAGGGGTACCGCCGAACATTCGACTCCCAGCCGATCGGCAGAGCAGAAGTACTTCCCGGTGACCCGACAGGCGCCGATGCCAGATTCGCAGGTATCGCCCACGAGAAAGCCCTCGTCCACCAGGCCGTCGCAGTCGTTATCTTCGTTGTCGCCGCATAGTTCCACGAGCCCGGGGGCAGCCTCGCCGACACAGATGACACTCACGTGGTCGGCTGCGCAGATGGTCACTCCCTCGTTGCGACAGGCTCCTTCGCCAATAGGACAAGGGATCCCCACCTCGTAGCCTTCGTCGATGGTGCCATCGCAATCATTGTCAAGGTCGTCACACGAGACTTCCTCTTCCTCGAAATCCTGGGAGTAGAGGCAGACCCAACCTTCCACCCCACTGCACACTCCCTGGGTTTCTTCGCACACTCCCTCACCGTCGCCAGCACAAGTGAATTCTGCGGGAGGACCAGCGACATCTTCGTCGGTGAGGCCATCACAGTCGTTGTCTTCGCCATCACAGAGGTCGGGGAGGTCGTTGCCGCAGTGGCCGCAAGAGTTTCTCAGGCCCTCGTCGACCTCGCCGTCGCAATCATTGTCGAGAGTGTCACAGATGGTCTCGACCTCCTGCCACGCTTCCGGGAGTTCGATGCCCCACCCATCCACCCCCAGGCAGATGGGACCGCCCTGCTGGCAGACGCCGACACTGCCCCAGGCCGGGGCATCGGCGAAGGGCGGGTCGTCGGCCTCACCATTGCAGTTGTCATCAACTCCGTTGCACTTCTCCTGGGCCCCGGGAGAGACCTTGGGTTCGAAATCATCGCAATCGCCCATGGCTTCATCAAAGCCATCGCCATCGCTGTCGCAAGTATGCCCGACGCTTCCTGGGGAGCCGTAGATGACAGGCTTGGTGCCAACAATGGGGGTTACGCTCTGACACCAGAACTGAAGCTGGTTATTGGCCTCTTCGGTCATTCCATCGGGTTCCAGGTTCAGGGAATGTCCGGCCGGTGCGACCTGGTCGTAGCCAGGTCCAAATGAGACCTCGTCGATGATTTCCTGGCCGGCGACCAGCCGGATGATGCCGCCCTGCTTGGGTAGCGAGAGGTCGGGGCCGTAGGAATAAGTCACGGCTATACCGCCGTTGATGGCCAGCGCCTTGCTGGCGCCCAGGACAAGGTAACCATGGCCGGGCATGACTGGGGCCCCGTCGAGTTCAATCTTGTAGTCCTTGCCGTTGTCCTTCTCGTCAGAGAGGATGACGATGGTCAAGCCAGCGAGGGTACGTTCATCATCGGATGCGTTGTAAACCTCGAACCATTGCCCCAGTGGAAATTCGATCTCCGGTGGTGCCTGATACATGATTTCGGTAATGACAAGGGTACCGGGCTGGACCGGCTCAGGCATGGAATCGGCGAGTGCTGATGCACAGAAGAGGGCGAGGCCCAGTGCGGGCCCCAGCGCGGCCAACCAAGAGAATCTCACGCCATCCATTGTTTTCCCGACCATTTACCCCTCAAACGCGAGACAAGTGTATGCAGTGGCTGGGGGTGATGCAACTTTTCGACAGGTGGGGACAGTCAGCGCTGGGCGAGCACAATTTATGATCTCTTCCGGGCCGAGCAGGTGTTCCTTCAATAACAGTCTGGGAGGGAAGGCTATGGTTGCTCGACTGACAGTGGTCATTGGGAGTCTTCTGCTGACCGGGTGCATGGGGCGGGTCGAATTGATACAGATCACGGCGGCCGCTGTTGCCGACGATGTGCTGGCCACCGATACCCATGAGGCCCCGCCGGGGCCGGAGGACCACGAGGCCGACCTGGTATGTGCGGACGCAGCAGAGGAAGTCATCAGCTTCGATACGGCGGAACTCACAGGTTACTACCTGGCTGAGACGGAGTCGGTTGGCCCGTGTACCGTGGCGACGATCGAGTGCGCTGAGGGCACTGAGGTTATCCCCCAGACTACTCTCCACTTCTTCGGTGATGAGTCTTGCAGTCCCCAGGGTGGGGCTGCTAAATGGGAGTGGAAGGTGACGCAACCGGCTGGGTCCCAATCAGTCTTCGTGCCGTCCGCATCCTTCCCCAACCCGACTTTCGAGGCCAACGTTGCAGGCATCTACACCTTTTCTCTGAATGTTTGGGATGAGCAGGGAGCGCCTTCAAGCTTTCCGGCAGGCTATGTAGTGACGGTCATCCCCGACGAGGCCATTCACGTCGAGCTACTCTGGCATACGCCGGAGGATATGGATGAGTCCGATACCGGACCCGAGGCCGGCAGCGACCTTGATCTGCACTTCCTGCACCCGTGGGCAAGTGGGCCTGACGTGGACGGCGATGGCAAGCCTGATGGTTGGTTCGACATCCCCTTCGACGCCTTCTGGTTTAATGCCCACCCTAACTGGGGCAGCTACGACCCGGCAATCAACGATGACCCGGGTCTCGACCGGGACGATACCGAAGGCGCCGGCCCCGAGAACATCAACCTCGACATTCCCGAGCACGTCACCTACCGGGTCGGCGTTCACTACTGGAACGACCACGGCTACGGGCCATCGTACGTTACGGTACGGGTCTACATTTACGGGCAGCTAGTCTTCGAGGAGGCTGGTGTCAAACTGGTCGACGCTGACATGTGGGAAGTTTGCACCATCGAGTGGCCGTCCGGGCAGGTCCATCCGGTCACTTCCCACACCGGGAGCAAGATTACCCCCGGCTACCACAACCCCTACTTTTCCCAGTAGTGAGCTACTCTTCTCGAGTAATGGAAAGGTGCTGCCCCAAGGAATTGCTAGAAACGGTAGGTCACCCCGCTATGGATTTCCACGAAGACGATCCGAAGTGAGGGCGGTGATGAGGCTGGTTTCTGCGCGGGATTGGTCAGTAACGTGAGTATGGTTACTTAGCGGGGCGGGGAAGCGGATGGGATCCACCTCAGTGGCGCAGGAGACCCCTGCTTGCCGTCCGAAGAAGCCAGGTAGATTTGTGCGGCATCAACGTCTATCTTTACAGCGGTGGAAGCATCCGGCACAGTTGGATGCAGTTGGAGGCGGAATCATGGGTCTACGAATCGATGAGCGAGTACGAACAGAAATCCTGCGGATTGCGTCTAGCCATGGTGCAATCGGCGTGCGTGTATTTGGTTCGGTTGCCAGGGGAGATGCGACGGCCGGTAGTGACCTTGACCTGCTCGTGAAGATGAAACCCGGTGCTAGCCTCCTGGACCTGATAGCCATCAAGCAGGATCTTGAGGACCTGCTGGGAATTCGGGTTGATATCGTAACGGAGAAGGCCCTCAGCCCGTACATCAAGGACGATGTACTCTCCCACGCGGTAGCCCTATGACGAGAGATGAAGTCTACCTTTCGCACATCCTGGATGCAGCCCGGAAGCTAGAAGAATATGTGGCTGTGGGATTGGACGAGTTCATGGCTAGGACGCACTGGCAGGACGCCGTCGTGCGGCAACTTGAAATCATCGGAGAAGCGACAAAGCGACTCTCAGCAGAGCTTCGGCAGCAGAATCCAGAGGTCCCGTGGCGCCGCATTGCAGGACTCAGGGATGTACTCATCAACGACTACATGGGGGTTGATATTGACGCGGTTTGGGTCATCGCGACGCAGGACGTGCCCGAGTTGAAGGTTCAAGTGGAGACTATTCTTCCCGCATAGCTGTCCCTCTCCAACAAAGCGCTACCCTCGCCCACCAGCACCGCCCAGTCGTTCGCCGTGTTCCGTTGCTCCGGCCTCCGGCCCGTCGTACCCGTCCGATCCGAACCACCGGGGCCCGGTTTCGTGCTGTATCGGCTGACTCAGTCACGACCCGGCCCCGCCAGCGCGCCCCCCCGTCGGCCCTGGCGGGCCTGGGTCCCCCGGGGGGGACCACGACACTACTCGCCACCCGAGCTGATGGTGCTGGTCTTGTTGCGGCGGGTGACGTAGTCACGGCCTGGCCCCGGCAGTGTACCTGGTCGGCGGTAGCGCAAAGGCACCCACAGCTCGCTAGCGCTGCCGCCGTGGGTTCTCCGCTTGCCGAGTGCGGGGGGGCCGTTTGATGACCAGGCTCCACCCAGATGGGACATGCTTGCGGTGGGTCGCCCCGCAGGACAAGGGAGCAAAGCGACGCTACCAGCGACTCCTTGCTCCCGAAGCACCTAAGGCACTCCAATAAAAACAGCAACTTACAACGATTTCAAAGACTTCCAACGAAATCGAGTTCGGCCTATTTCGGCCTATTTCGGCCTGTTTCGACCTGCTCTGTGTCAAAAGTGGGACACTGGGTTTCTGGGGAGAGGGAGCAGTGCTTGCCCACTCCGAAGTATTCGAGTGTCGTCGCTAGGACCGAACTGGAGGCAAAACTGGTCCACCTCGATTTTGGCGGGAAGCAGAATCTTCCCTTCATCCCCGAGAAGACCGGCCGGCAGCATATCAACGTCGTCCAGTCCACACGAGGAAGCGAGTAGCAAGAATAGAAGATACGTGGAGTGCAAGCTGCTTCGAGCGTTCATTTTGTCCCTCGAACCTGTGTTGATTCACGTTTTGCCCCATCTCTCCCTGACCGCGCGCCCCACAATCATGCCGCCAACGACGGTCGTTGTCGGCTTGGGACAAACTCACCTCTTCTCGACTACATTGGTTTCGCTAAGTCTGTCATCTCCTCTGAATCATGGCCCCATCATACCCGCAGTCCACGTCTCCGTCGAGCGCGGTGACGCAACGGCAATGACAGCGGACGCGCCGCCAGATAACGCTGTTATTGTCGATGGTTAGGCTGGACGATGTGGACGGTGGAAGAAGAACGGGGGGTCAGGGGACCAGATGTGTCCCGGTCTTGCCATGCACGGCATCCAGCAGTTTGCTGGGGATGGTGATGATGACCCGCTGGCCACCGCCCTCGATGAAATCGATGGCGGATTGGATCTTGGGCTTCATGGAACCGGGGGCGAAGTGTCCCTGGGTCATGTAGTCCTTGGCTTGCGCAACGGTCATCTCATCGATGTCCTGCTGGTCGGGCTTGCCGAAGTTGATGGCCACTTTCTCGACGGCCGTCGAGATAATGAAGTGGGTGGCCTCCAGCTTGTTGGCGAGGAGTGCGGAAGCGCGGTCCTTGTCGATCACTGCGGCGACGCCTGTGAGCTGCCCGTCGTCTTCGATGACCGGAATCCCGCCCCCGCCGACGGCGATTACAGAGACTCCGGCATTGACGAGGGTGCGAATGGCTTCCAGTTCAACAATGCGCTCGGGCAGTGGCGAGGCCACCACCCGACGCCAGCCTCGACCGGCATCTTCGGAGACGGCCCAGCCCTTTTCGGCCTCTGCTGTGCGGGCTTCTTCTTCGGAGTAGAACGGTCCAATGGGCTTGGTCGGTTTCACAAAGGACGGGTCGTCCTTGTCTACCACGACCTGGGTGACGATAGTGGCCACTGGCTTGGGCACCCCGCGCCGGGTCAGTTCGTTCTGCAGGTTCTGCTGGATGTGGTAGCCGATGGCTCCCTGGGAATCTGCTCCGCAAGCGTCCAACGGAACCTCGTGCAGCACCCCTTTGGACAGCTCGGAGCGCAGCAGGATGAATCCAACCTGTGGCCCGTTGCCATGGGTGACGATGACATTCCAGCCTTCCTCCATGAGGTCGGCGATATTGATACAGGTTTCTTTGGCGGCCTGGTACTGGTCAGCCACCGTCTGGTGCGCCTTGTCTTTGATAAGGGAATTGCCGCCAATGGCGATTACCGCTACTTTCTGGCTCATGGAGCTCCTCCCTACTTCATTGTGGCGGCCATGACGGCCTTCTGTACGTGAAGCCGGTTTTCAGCCACGTCAACGCAAATGGAGCGCGGTCCAGAGGCAACTTCGTCAGTGACTTCGTGGCCACGGTCGATGGGCATGGGGTGGATGTAGAGACCGTTGTCGGTTAGCTTCATCTTCTCTTCGTCGCAGATCCACTGGGGATAGGCGAGGGCCTTCTCGACTTCCTGTGCCTTGAGGAATTCGCCGTCAGGCGTGTAGGCGTTGGGGCTCATCCAGTTGCGGCTATAGACGATATTGCTGCCTTCGTAAGCTTCCTTCTGGTCATGGGTGACCTTGAACTCCTGACCGTTGGCGGCGCAATTTGCTTTGGCCCAGCCAATGACTTCGGGATCGAGGTCGTAGCCCTCCGGGTTGGCAATGGTGACATCCATGCCGTAGAGGCTGGACATGAGGATGTACTCCTGCACCGAGCACCAGGAGCGGGCCAGGGCACCGTGGCCCCAGACGAGGGTGGCCTTCTTACCCTTGAGATCTTTGCCAATGTGCTTGCGCATACCCATGGTATCGGCCAGCCCCTGGAAGGGGTGGAAGCGGTCATCGGCCATGCTGGAGACGGGAATGTCTGCCCAATCGGCATATTCCTTGATCATCTTGTAGCCTTCGCCATATGCGGCAACCTTGTCTTCGAGCATGCGGATGCCCAGGCCCGCGGCATAACGGCTCATGACGCGGGCGGCATCTTCGATGGTTTCGCCAGCGGTCTTGGCGGTTTTCAGTCGCATGGACTTCGGTTCGAGGAACTGGGCATGGCCGCCCAGTTCAGTAGCAGCGCACTCGAAGGACTGTCTGGTGCGAACTGATGGATTGTAGAAAAACATGAAAAAGGTCCGGTTCTTGAGTACATCAAAGTACTTCCCGGACCACCTTTCTTTCTGCATGTCTTCAGCCAACTCCAGTACTGCCGTCAACTCTTCCCGGGTCCAGTCATGGGTAGTCAACAAATCACGTCCACTCAACATCTCTCGACATCTTTCCAACATGTTACTCCCTCCAAGCATTTGATATAGCACGCAAACGGGCATCGTTGCGGCGGGCCTACCGGCAGGTTTTGCCGGGTGAATGGCCCAAGGCCGCGATACTTACCGCAGGCACGTGAAAAGTCAAGAAATAGTCGGCACTTGGGTGTCCATATGGCTCCTTCTGAGACATCTTTGCTGAGTCTGTGGCAATTCTCGCCCGGGGGGCCGCTCTTGCGCGCCATGCGAGCCTTGCCTTTGTGCCCTGCACCTTCTATGATCACGGTGCATCACGCGGTGCGGTACACACAGTAGAAAGGCGAAGATGATGGTGCGCACTCTGTCCAACGAACGGCGCGAACAGATCTTGGAGAGCGCGGCTGGGGTTTTTGCCCACGCGGGATACCATCAGACAACCATTGCCGACATCATTGCCAGTGCAGACATTGCGCGGGGCACCTTTTACCTGTACTTCAAGAGTAAACAGGATGTTTTTGAGGTCATGGCAGACCGGTTCCTGGCCAATCTGAAGGAGGGGATCAAGGGAATCGACCTGGCTGGAGAAGTGGCGCCCCTGGAGCAACTGGAGGCGAATCTGGTGCGGACTATCGAGACGGTCCGGAGGCATCGCAATGTGGCCGCCATCATGTTTGGCAATCACGACACACCCGATCCGCGCATTAGGGGTAATGTTGAGCGCTTCTTTGCCGAAATTAAGGAACTGGTCGCGAGTTCCATCAGAACCGGTCAGAAGATCGGCCTGGTACGAGATGTGTCGCCGGAGTTGGCTGCCCGCTTCATGTTCGGGGCAGCTCGAGAGGCCATGCGGGACATGGTAGCTTTGCGACCGGAGTCCAACGATGCCGAGTCTTTTCTGGCGCTGTCGGCCTCACTGGTAGACCTGGTGGCATGTGGGCTCTTTCAGGTGCCGCAACCGCCCGTCGCCAGTAACGAAGGATAGGGAGTTCGGATTGCCAAGGGAACGAAAACTCTTCGCTTTGTTGCTGATAGTGCTGGCTCTAATTGCCGGTCACTCTCCAATTCTGGCGCAGTCCAGTTCCAAGAAGCCATTGAGCAAGAAGGACCTAGACCAGTTGCACGTGATGTTGCGGCAGGGGAGCAACTGGAAGACCCGTTCGAAGGCAGCCAAGGTGCTGGGGGCATTGCGACACATCGAATCGGTGCCACACTTGATCCGCTGCTTGCGCAAGGACGATGACCATCTGGTGCGGGGGGCCTGCGCCTGGGCGCTTGGCGCCCTGGAGCACCCCGGCTCGCTGACGGACTTGAAGCGGGTCGAGAAGTCCGGTGAACCAGACTTTGTGAAGAAGCAAGCAACCAAAGCGGTGAACCACATTCTCTCCCGCTACCCCCGCAACCTCCCACCGGCCGGGCAAGGTTTCTTCCGCATCGCCGTGGAGGGGCTGCGCGACCGGGTCAACGGCGACGAAGAGTTGACTCCTTGGATTCAACAGTACTTCCTTGAACACCTGATTACCGTTGCCGGAGTTGAAGTTGGGTCGGTGATGGACATTGAGGAGGATGGCGAGAGTCCCGACATCGCGGAGTCTTTCAAGCCGGAGATTGTCATTACTTTCAAGGGTGGGATAGAGAAGGTGGAGAAGCCGTCCGGGGATGGGGCCGGAAAAGTGAAGGTCAAGTTGCGCGTTGAGTTGCAGCTTGACCCGGTGGAGTTGGTCGCGTTCAAGTCGACGACCTTCTCCGGGGAAGCGCCTTTCGCCGGCGGGGACAAGCCCGATGACCCGTGGGCGGACGACCCCTACATTGAGGCGCAGAAGGTGGCAGTGAAAGACGCAGTAGACAAAGCTTACGTGGCCATCGCATCGTCTTTGAAACTGAAGTAGGCCTATTCAGGAGGGAGGCAATGACCTCACCAAGATACAAGAGAAAAGTAAGGAACATGCTGGTGGACAAACGCTTCCAGCTGAAGTACACGGCGCTGGTCCTGGTCCTCGGCCTGGCCATTTTTGGCGTCCTGGGGGCGCTCTATTTCAATGAGCGCAGAATCTCATCAGACCTGATGGACGTTGGCAAGACACTGGAGAAGTCCATTAGTCTCTCGGCACAGGGCGGGGAGTCGGACTACATGTCGGAATCTCTCCAGGAGTTGGAAGCGGACATGGAACCAGAGGTGGACACCCGTGATGCCCGAGTGGTTTACGCGATGCTGGGTGCGGTGGCCTTCCTGGTTCTCTTTCTGGTGGCGGCCGGCATCTACGTGACCCACAAGATGGTGGGTCCGCTCTATGCCATCGAGATGTTCATGCGAGCCGTCCAAGAGGGGCGCTGGGCCTCCATCCGCCCGCTCCGCAAGGGCGACGAGTTCATGCGGCTGTCTGAGGAGTTTATTCGCCTTGCCGATGCTGTGCGGAGCCGGCACGAAGAGGAATTGCCGACCTTGATGAAACTGGCCCAAACGCCCGGTCTGTCTGATGACGCCCGGGCCGAATTGGCGGAGTTGGTGGCCAGAAAAGAATCCTATATTGACCGTTGACGCGTCAGGCATTGTGCAGTAGATCTAAGTGGACGCCCACACGGGTCCCGCCCCAGTACCTTTTCCGCAGGAGCATCAGATATGTCAACGCGAGGAGTCCGCATAGCCCTTGTCGGACACGGCCGTTGGGGCAAGAATCACGCCCGTGTCCTCAACGAGTTGGGAGTACTGTCGGCCATTTGCGACAGAAGTCAGGAGACCCTGGACGGTTTGGCTGGCCAGTACCCGGAGATTCACCGCGGCACCAGTCTCGAAGGACTGGAGAAGTTGGGGCTGGATGGGGTTGTTATCGCCACTCCGGCAGCGACTCATGCACAGTTGGTGCAGCACTTCCTGGAGCGTGACATCAACGTCTTCGTTGAGAAGCCGCTGGCGCTGGGGCTGCGCGAGGCGACGGCCCTCGGGGAGTTGGCCCAGGCGCGGGGCCAGATACTGCAGGTGGGGCACATCCTGGAGTATCACCCTATGCGCGCCCGCATCGCCGAGTTGCTGGCAAGCGGTCGGCTGGGCAACCTGTTGTCGGCCCGGCTGGTGCGAACCAATCTGGGAACCATTCGTGACACTGAGGATATCCTCTTCAGTTTCGCCCCCCACGACATTGCCTTTGCCCTGGAGTTGGGTGGGGGCCTGCCTGACTCCGTCAATGCCGATGGTCTCGACCTGCTGGGCCGGGGCCTCGCTGACACGGCCTCCATGACCCTCTACTTTGAGGACCCCCGGCCGCTACGGGTCCAGATCCAGGTCAGCTGGCTGGAGCCGCGCAAAGAGCATCGGGCTCTGCTCGTGGGGAGCGAAGGAATGGTCGAATGGAACGATACTCGGGGCGAGCAATCCTTCACCTTCTACAAGACCCGTCTGGACCTTTCCCCTGCGGCTACCAGCAGAGCGGTCCTGGAGGGGCGGGAGGAGCTGCCGTTGAGTACTGGCGAGCCGCTCAAACTGGAGCTTGAGGATTTCGCTAATTGCATCCAACAGGGTAGGGTGCCACGAGCCGGGTCGCAGTCAGGCATCGGCGTCATGGCCGTACTCGATGCCTGTGCCCGCAGCATCAGACAGAAACGGAGGGTCTACGTGAAGACTGGTGGAAAACAGAGCTTTGTCCATGAGAGCGCCGAAGTCCACCCCGAGGCCGAGTTGGGTGCCAACGCCAAGATATGGCACTACTGCCACGTCATGGCGCGAACCCAGATTGGCGAAGGGGCGAGTCTGGGACAGAACTGCTTTGTGGCCGCTAATGTGCAGATCGGGGCGAGGGCGCGCATCCAGAATAACGTCTCAGTCTATGAAGGAGTTGTGCTGGAGGACGACGTCTTCGTCGGTCCCTCGGCGGTCTTCACCAATGTGCGTTATCCGCGGGCCTTCGTCTCCCGCAAGGGTGAGTATGAGAAGACCGTCGTCAAGAAGGGGGCGACCATTGGTGCCAATTCCACCGTGGTTTGCGGCACCACCATTGGTGAGTACGCTTTTGTGGCGGCCGGGGCAGTGGTAACCAGGGATGTGCCGCCATACGTGCTGGTAGAAGGTGTTCCGGCAGTTCGTTCCGGTTTCATGTGCCGCTGCGGCGAGAGACTTCAGTTCCGGGGATTACTGGAAACGAACTGCGTCCGCTGCCAGTTTCCCTATCGCCGAGAAGGCGACGGCATTGTGCCCATTGAATAGTTCTTCCCCCCCAAGGCAGCATGGAATATACTGGGAGGGATTAGCACTCTGTTGCAATGCGTGAATGGGAGAGCCGATGAGTCATTTCCAGATTCGCTACTGGGGCGTTCGGGGTAGTATACCAGTTCCAGGTCAGCGAACCGTCAGATACGGCGGCAACACCAGCTGCCTGGAGATACAGACGGAGCAGCGCCGCATCATCCTTGATGCCGGTACAGGGCTGACGCAACTCGGTGCCACTCTCAAGCAACCAGAGCATCTGACTATGCTGCTGAGCCACCTTCACTGGGATCACATACAGGGATTCCCCTTCTTCTCCGGGGTCTATCGGAAGGATTTCACCATCGACATTGTCTCTGGCCACCGAGTCGACAACAGCCTCGAGTCGGTGCTCAAGGGGCAGATGCAGGAACCGAACTTCCCCATGAACATGGATGGACTGCCGGCCAAACTCACCTTCAACGAAATCCACGAGCACGAACAATTCGAAGTTCCCGGCACGGTCATTTCGAGGGTGGCTTTGCACCACCCCAACGGTTCCACCGGGTTCCGCTTCGACGGCGGCGGGAAGTCCTTCGTCCACTTGACTGACCATGAGCACACGCCAGAATACGACGAGTCGATTATCAGCTTCTGTCAGGGGGCCGATATTCTCTCCATCGATACCATGTACACACCGGAGATGTACCCCAACCACGTCGGGTGGGGCCATTCGTCCTGGCTTCACGGTTGCGAAATCGCCCGCCGGGCTGATGCCGGCCAGCTCATCCTTTTCCACCACAATCCAGCCCACGACGACGAGGCTATGGATGCCATCGGCAAGAGGTCCCGGGCGGAGTTCGCCAATACGCTGGTGGCCTATGAGGGGCTGGAATTGGAGTTGTAGGCGCCTTCCCTTCCGTCACCCCAGCAACGCTTTCACATGCTTTTCGACATGCTCCTGCACATAGCTGAAGTGGCGTTCTTCGTGGTGAGCCAGCAGTGCGAGCAGGCGAGGGCGGAATGCACTGTTGGCTCCCAGCGTCTGGGCCCAGGTTTCGCAGAGGAGGTGGCGACCGTGGTCGGTTTCGAGGAAGTAGCCGACCAGTTCATCATCGTCGAGGGTCTCGGGGGATGGTAGTTTCCCGGGGTCGATATTCAAGTCGAAGAGGGCACTGCCCTCCCGCAGGGTGGTCAGGGCTGCCTCGCAAATCGCGGCGAAGAGCTCCCTCTCCTCACTTGCAACAACGCGTAGGGCTTCCACCAGGCTGGTGCCGGAAGTCTTGAGATAGAAGTTCCCGTCGGTGGCCTCCGCCAGTGCGCCAAGGATTGCAAACTTGTCACTGCCGGAGTGGATGGCAATACGGTGATTGTCGGCCAGGCGGGCAACGGCGGCGTGCATGGCAACGTTACGGGCCAGCTTGGTGACGCTGCCCTTGTAGGGCACACAACGGGCGAATCTACCGACGAACCGTGGGGCAACACCGTGGAGGGGAAGCCCCCGCTCGGTTGCTTCAAGGGCCAGGAAGAGGTGTGCCTCAGGAGTGGTCTGCTCGTCAGTAGCAAAGAGCGCCAGTTCAACTTCAAACGGCCGACCGCGAGTGCAGGATTGCACGTGCGCCACGAGTTCGGTGAAGCGCTGCCAGACCGGGGCATACTGCACCATGGTCACCAGAAAGGTGCGCTCGTCGAACATGACGGTCTGGCGGGTGAAGCCGAGGCTCAGTTCAAAGCCGCGGCCGAGGTAGCGCTTCCGCCACTGGTCGGCTCCCGGGACCTCCTGCTCCACCTGCACGAAACGATGGCTCAAGGCCTGCCGGTCAAGGCCTTGAACTGAGGCTACTTCGCCAGTCAGGTTCAGAGTGAAGCGGACAAACCCGGCGGCGGCAGCAGCCTCTACCTCGGCTTCCGAGGTGAGCTGATCCGCATCGGCCCCAAAGCCGCTGCGGTATCCTTCCCGCAGAACGCCAAAACAGGAATCCCCCATGACGTCGGACCACTGCCGGCCGCTGCTGGCAAGTTCTGCTGGAGACTGGAGGGCCAGATAGGGAAAGAGGTCGCTCTTCTCCACAGCCCGGACATGCGCTGGGGAGGCTATCCCCAGGCGGTCCCCCAGCCCCATGGCACACTTCCCTGGATTGGCACGGGCGCGCAGCCATGGCAGGACATCGGGCAGTTGACCGAGCAGCGTTGGATCTACATCGAGAATGTCGAATCGCACCTTCTCCCGGTGCAATTCCCCCAGCGGTTGCCGAGGCAATGGCCGGTCATGGTGTGCCATGGAGAGGGTGATCAAACGCCGCTGTCCCCCTTCCTGAGCGGTGAGCAGGGCCGCATCATCGCCCATCCGCGAGAAAGAGCGTGGGTGGATCACCAGACCGCCCAGTTCTTCAGCCAGGCTGCGAGTGATCTCTTCCCGCGCGAATTGTGTGGGGGCGGATTGTGCGACCAGAGCCTGGGCCAGTTGCTGCCACTTCTTCGTCATCGCTCCTCCACTCCAGCCAGACGCTCACGAGCAGCATCCAGGTGGCGCGACCAGGGACAGTGCTCCACCAGGAAGGTGAGGGTACGGCGCTCAGCATCCGCCTTGCCCAGAGTAGCATAGATCCGGGCTGACCTCCACAGGGCGTCGTCCTTGAGGGAGAGGGAATCGTGCACGTTGACCACCAGCCCAAGTTGATAGAGGGCTTTGGTGAACTTCCCCTGACGTTGATAGAGACGAGCCAGCCGCAGGCGCAGACGGGCAGAGAAGACATCGACGAGAGTATCGTAGCCCCTTGAAGGGTGGGGCAACAGGGCCTCTTCAAGGAGTCTCGTCTCGTCACCACGGTAACCCAGGGAAGCTAGCAGGTCGGCAGCCAGCAGGACGCCATCATCCCAGCGCACTGAGTCGCTATGGTGCTCAATGAGAAGCAGCAACAGATGGAGGGCCTCACGGGATTCTGGTGTCACGGACTGGAGTACCCCGGGCAAGGCCAGGAGGGCCTGCGCTCCATAGAAGAGAGAGTGCCCCGCCAGCGACGTCCCGGACAACTGCTGGTACCATGAAGCATAGCGTCGCCCCAGGTGGGCCTCAGTGCCGGGTTCACGCAGCCGCCAGAGCAACTCAAATCCCTGGCGCGCCCAGAAGGTTTCCGGGTGGTCCAACAGGAGCCGCTCGAAGTGTCGGTCCACGTCAGTCCCGGGTCCAACTTGTACGGCCAATTCCAACAGCCGATAGCGTGCTTCCGGGTGGTGCGCCTTGCAGGCCACTTCCTCCAGCACTCTCCGGTTGCGCAGGCCAGCATCGGCCAGGCCGGCGGCAACAGCTCTGGTGGCGGCTTCGGCCGTGGCCAGGCAAGCATCGGCTGGTATCAGGGCACGGCTGGCAAGAGCATCGAGAGTCGCAACTCGCACCGTTGCTTCCGTATCGCCACGTTGCGCTTGCTGGAACTCACCAAACCAGCTGGTTTGGTGGGAACCTGTGGCACAGCCAACCAGGATTGCCACCAGGAGTACAAGGACCACCAGAAACTGACGAGGTAGGAGGTCAGGCTCGCGGGCGATCCGCAAAGAGGATCTTGAGAAATTCGTCATGAACGTGTCCATTGGTGGCCACCAGTTCGTTGCCGAAGGGGTCGAAGGGCCCCCCCGAGAAATCACTCATGCGGCCTCCGGCTTCGGTCACCAGCAACGCCCCGGCAGCAACATCCCAGGGCTTCAAGTTGCGTTCGACGAAGCAATCATAGCGGCCAGCTGCCACGTAGGCAAGGTCAACGCAAGCCGACCCCATGCGGCGAAATCCCTGGCAGTCGTTCACCAGACGGCGGACATCCTCAAGCAGCGTATCGATGATCTCCCGCCGGTCGTAAGGGAAGCCGGTACAGGAGAGGGCTCCAGACAGATCGGGCTGAGCTGACACCTGCAGCGGCCCCGCCGGGCCGCGTGCTCCGCCGCCCCGAACGGCATAGAAGAGTTCCCGGGTCACTGGCAGATAGATAACCCCGGCATCAACGCCGTCGGTTCCGGCCACGGCCAGTGAGATTCCAAACATAGGATGGCCATGGACGAAGTTGGTGGTGCCGTCCAAGGGGTCGATGATCCAGGTGTAGGCTGAGCTTCCCAGGTATTCCCCGCTCTCTTCGGCGAGCATGGCATCTTCGGGAAAACGCCCTCGGATGCGGCCAGTGAGGTACTCATCGGCGGCCCGATCGGCAGCGGACACCAGATTGACTTTGCCCTTGTGGTCGTAGCCGGCGAGATGGCCGAAATGCTGCATCAGGATCTTGCCCGCGTCAAAGGCAATGACTTTGGCGAAGTTCAGGCGATCGATTACGGGCCTGCTCTCCATCACGATGCCCCCGGTCCAACGTAGGCCACAGGGTCCGTGTGGCCGGCTTCGGCAAAACCCTTCAAGCGGAGTTCACATGATTCACATCGGCCACATGCCAGGCCTCCAGGTGCCGGTTGATAACAGCTTACGGTCAGGCTGTAGTCCACTCCCAGCGACAACCCGTACTCGACGATCTGTGCCTTGGTCATCGCCATGAGGGGGGCTTCCACGACGATGTGACGGCCCCCAGCAGAGCCTTCGGCAACGGCGACTTCGGCCAACTTGTTGAAGGCCTCGATGAACTTCGGGCGACAATCGGGGTAACCGCTGTAGTCGAGGGAGTTGGCCCCAATCATGATGCGGTAGGCCCCGACGACCTCGGCCCAGCCCAAGGCCACTGATAGCAACACGGTATTGCGAGCGGGGACATAGGTTTCGGGAATACCATGGTGGCGCTGCGCAGTTGCTGCGGTGGGCACCGGGCGATCTTCCACAAGAGCTGAGCCGCCTAGAGCCTTCAAACCAATGGGAACCACCTTGTGGTCCGCCACGCCAACGGCGGCGCACAGTTTCCTGGCGGCCTCCAGTTCGGGAAACGCGTTCTGGCCGTAGTCAACACTGAGTGCGTAAAGCTCATAGCCAGCCTGGCGCGCATGCCAGAGCACCGTCGCCGAATCCAGACCACCGCTGAGTAAGACAACCGCTTTCTCCCGGGTTCTCATGACCGCTCCGGATGTAGGATGTGCTATTTCGAGGAGGTGGACTTGTCACCTGCAGAAGGCTTCACTTCCTTGGCCGCGGTCGAAGATTTGGGCGCGGTGGAGTCAGCCTTTTCGCCCTTCGGCTCAGCCGCCTTGGAGTCTGCCGAGCCGCTGGTCTTGCCGTTATCGTCGCCACCGTTACTGCCGTTGTGGCTGCTATCACCCTTGTCTTCACTACCGTCAACGGCGGTAGCCCCATTCTTCTTGCCACCGTAGTCAGTAACGTACCAACCCGTGCCCTTCAAATGGAACGCACTCAGGGAAATCAGCTTCCGCACGTTGCCGGACTCACATGCCGGGCAGCCGGGCAGAGTATCGTCGGTGATCCGGCGCATCTGCTCAAAGACCTGCTCACAGTCATCACATTGGAATTCGTAGATAGGCATGGCCGCCTCCTCCTGCTAACCTGGTACAGCCACTATCAAGTAAGGCGCTACCGCACCGATGTCAAGGTGCCATTGGCCTGACGGCCGATGCTGAAGTAACGATCACAGAACTGCCAAATGGGTTCTGTCGCGGGGGTGGTGCGACAGCAAGGGGAAATGCTATCTGTCGTTCGCCTTCCGGACCCGAGAACGAATGGCCTTCCGTCGCCGGCGCTCTGCTTCCCGCATCTTCCGCTTCTTCTGCTCTGAAGGCTTCAGATAGAACTTGCGCTTCTTCAATTCCTTGTAAACACCCTCATTGGCCATTTTGCGTTTGAGGGCGCGCAGTGCACGGTCGACATTGTCGTTTTCTACGGCCACTTCAATGGGCCGATGCTCGTGTCCATCCCGGAACTTCATTCAAGCCACCTTCCTTTCAATACGTTTCAGCCGGGCCATTATGCTGACGCCCCCCACCCCTGTCAATCCTTTTTTTAGGGGCCGGGGTGCTGCGCGACCCCGGCATGTTTGCGAACCACCCAAACCCCGTCATCCTGAGCGAGGGCGCAGCCCGAGTTGAAGGACCGCCAGGCACCAGATACGCCGAGCACAGCGGCAATGGGTGGGATGTGCCGTGCTGCCACGGCTGTGGCGGTGCGCCTGCGCACACACCTCTCCCTTGACCTTGGCCTAAGCCATGATGTAGTGTGATGATGTAACTGGAGGTGTAACGTGGGACATCAGCACTTGCGAGTGAACATCCAACTCCTGCCGGAACTCAAGGAAGCTATTGGCGATGCTGCTCGGGCTCGCGGGGAGAGCGTCTCGGAGTTTCTGCGCCGTGGGGCGGAGGAGCGGCTCAAGCGACTGCGGGAGGATGAGCAGCGGCAACAGATGGCTGAAGGCTATCGGCAGATGGCCAAAGAACATCGATCGGTAGCCGCCGACTGGACTGCCGCTGACCTGGATGGGTGGGACTCATGAGCGAGTGGCGTGAGCTGCTGCGGGGGCAGGTAGTGCAAGTCAATCTAGACCCTGTAGTGGGCAGCGAGATTGGCAAGACCCGTCCCGCCGTGGTTGTCCAGAACGACGTCGGCAATCGTTTCTCGCCAACCATTATCGTCGTGGCCATTACCAGGTTCTCCAAGGCCAAGTCCAGATTCCCATTCTGCGTGCCGATCGCTCCTGGCGAGGGCGGACTGACCGCGGCCAGTATCGCCAATACGGCCCAGATTCGTACCGTCGACAGACGTCGCATAGCCGACCAACTACTCGGCCAACTCCCCCCTGAGGTAATGCAGCAAATCGATGCGGCACTGGTCCTCAGTCTGGGCTTGCCCAACTGATTCTGCCCTGCAACAGCCGATGTCAAAGACAGCTACCAGCCACCGGTCGCCATCCACCAATATCGCGCCACCCAAACCCTGTCATCCTAAGGGAGGGCGCAGCCCGAGTCGAATCACCGCCGGGCACCAGATGCGCCGAGCACAGCGGCAATGGGTGGGATGTGCCGTGCTGCCACGGCGTGGCCAAGCATGAGTAAAGTAGCGCCGCGACAACTCGCCTTCGCCTCTCCAACGGCTGACGCAGTCAGCCTGCGAACGGTGGACGCAGTCCACCTGCGAACGGGCCGCCAGGCCCTGCGAACGGGCCGCCAGGCCCTGCGAACGGGCGCAAAGCGCCCTGCTCACGGCTGACAAAGTCAGCCCCCCAAGTAGACCTGCAGCATCCTCATCGCAAAATCCGCGGTGCGCAGGCAGGGAACTCCCTTGCTCTGCAAAGCCGTGGCCAGCGCATCATACCGGTGTCCGGCATCGACGGCGGCGACGACGGGTTTGTTGTGGCGGGTGATGATGGGCGGCAGCAGGTGGTGGAGTGAGAGGGGGTTGTCGAGGCTGTCCCCGCCGCTGGCATCGGCACCGGGCGGCAGGCTCAGCAATGCCGGAGTATGGGGAACGATGCCCACCACGGCAGCACCGACTGCGGGGTCGCCGAGGAGCGCGTCGAGGCAGTCGGCGTAAACGCGGTCGGGGGCCATTGGCGTGATGTCCAGGGGATTGCGGATGGTGACCAGAGCGCTGAGCTGGTGCTTTGCCAGGATCGTGGCGATCCGCCGCTTCGTCGCCGGCGCCAGCTCGGGCAGATGGAAGCTATCCGCCACCAGGTTATCAGCCATGCCC
>CALGBT010000532.1 GCA_937884235.1 uncultured Pseudomonadota bacterium | reverse complement strand
CGAGCCCGCCTTGCTCTTCTATGAAGAGTACACTCGGGGAAAGGGGGACTTCCGCAAGCTCCACTCCATCCTCTCGACCCGGCAGAGCCTGGCTCCCGAGAGCCAGAAGGCACGTATCCTCAAGCAGATGGCGGAGTTGGCGCGGGACCAGCTCAACTCTCCGGACCGCGCCATCGACGCGCTCAAGAAGGTGCTAGTCCTGGTCCCCGGTGACGAAGAGGCCTTCTCCGCACTCTCCGACCTCCTCGAGGAAACCCGCCGCTGGCATGCCGTCATTGAGCATTACTCGTCCAAGGTTGACCGGCTGCTTGAGCACGAAGTGCCACGCAAGTTGGAGTTGTTGGAGCGGGTGCGGGAGATTTATGCTGCCAAGGACAAGCAACCAGTCCCCGAGATGGTTGTTGCCACCTATCGCCGGATGCTGCAGCTCGACCCCACCCATGGTGAGTCCATTGAGGCTCTCGGTGAGTACTACCGCAAGAATAATCGCTGGGGAGAACTCACTGAGGTGCTGGAACGGAAGGTGGAACTGGAGACGGACAATACTGCCCAGGTGGCGCTCCACAAGGAGATTGCGCAGATTCTCATTGAGTACCAGCACCAGGAAGGTGCAGCGGTTCCTCATTTGGAGCGGGTTGTAGAGATCGATCCCGACGATGATGAAGCCGTTGGTTTGTTGGCCCGCGCCTATCGCAGTCGAGGCGAGTTTGAGAAGTTCTTTGTGGTCGGCAACAGGTTGTTGGACCGGGTCTCGGGCCGGGAGCAGACCGAGTTGCTCGAAGAACTCGCCACCATCGCCATGGAGCGGCTGCAACTTGAAGATGAAGCGGCAGTCCTCCTGGAGCGACTCTTTGCTGCTGACCCCAAACATCCCTGGGCTCTGCGCCGCTTGCAGCAACTCTATGAGAAACTTGAGAGATACACTGAGTTGGCTGAGATCTTCTCACAGGGCATCGAGACGGCCCCCGTTGCCAAGCAGCGCTCCCTCAAGGAGAAGTTGGGGGTGTTGCTCTCCGACAAACTCCGCCGCTATGATGAAGCCAAGGCTCTGTTCAGTGAACTCCTTGAAGAGAACCCGGGCAATCGCCAGGCGCGCCAATACCTCCAGCGAATCCATGCCCAGGCTGGAGAATTTGCGGAATTGGAGGCCATCTACAGCAAGGACAAGAACCTCCCCGGGTTGATGCGCTTCCTCGACGAATTCCGGCAGAAGGAATCGGACCCCGAGCGGGCCCTGGCGGCCGGACTCGAGATGGTCCGTATTGCCGAAGAGCTGCTCAAGGACAAGCCCAAGGGCCGCCAGACCCTGGAGGTTCTCCTGGAGCAGTTCCCGGAGGATGTTGACCTCGCCCGCCGCCTACTGGCCGCCTACCCGGCTCGCAAGGCCGATATGGACGTGGCCAAGGCGCTGGCCGTGCTGGCCGACAATGCGGAGGGGGACGAGGCGCGGGATGCCGCACTTCGTCTTGCCAACGTACTGGAGAAGAACGGGGAGCATGCCGCGGCCTACACCAGGACCCTGGGGATCTTCCTCCGCATCGCTCGGGAGGGCGACTATTCCATGCTCGATGCCGTGGCGGACCGCGCCGAGGCTTCAGATAGTCTCGACGGCTTTGCCAGGGTCCTCGAGAGCCTCCTGGAAGAAGGCCTCGGTGCCGCAGCTCGTGAAGAACTGGTGCTGCACATGGCCAGGATTCACCTCAATCGCCGTAAGGATGTGGCGCGCGCTCGGGAGATTCTGGAGGCGGAACTCCAGGAAACTCCAGATTGCATTCCCATTCTCCGGGAGTTGGAGCGAATCCATATGGGGGCCAGCAACTGGAGTGAGCTGGAAACCGTGGTGCGGGCCATGGCTGACCAGATGCTGGACCTTGAAGAGAAGAAGGTCGAGTTGCACAAGCTGGCCCGGCTCTACGACGAAATCGTTGGTGATGCGGCCAAGGCCGCGGTGGTGTTCCAGGAACTGCGCGAGCTTGACCCCTCCGATGATGAGGCCTACGCCGGGCTCAAGCGGAGCTTCGAGGAATTGGAAGACTGGGCTGAGCTGGCCGCGGTGCTGGAGGACGAGTTGCTCATCGCCGATGCCGACCAGACCCACGAGAACCTCCTGCAACTGGCAGCCCTGCAGCGGGGTCGACTCGATGATGTGGAGGCGGCTGCCGAGACCCTGGCGCGTCTCCTCAATCTGGCCCCTGACGACGAAGGTGCCTGGGCCGCCATCAGGAGCTTCTTTGATGCCGATGAAGCACTGGGGACGGTGCTGCCAATGTTGCACCATCGCTACCAGCAGGCCGAAGCCTGGGATGAGCTGGTTGAGGTCCTCGCCAAGCAGGCCCAGATAGCGGAAGATGATGATGCGCGCCTCGAAACTCTGGGCCAGTGTGCGGCGCTTCTTGAGGAGAAGCTCGACCGTCCCGAGGAGGCCTTCTCTTATCTCTCCGTAATGGTCTCCATGGACCCCTCGCAGGACGGCTTGATTGCACGTTTGGAGGGGGTCGGCCGCACTGCTGAGAAGTCGGCGGAGCGTTACGCCATCTACAAAGGTTTACTCGGCATTGGCGAGAGTGACTTCGTGCCGCACAAGGCCCTCGATGAGGTGCGGGAGCAGGAAGTGGCATTGTTGCTGGCTTCGCTGGCCGAAGAGCACGGGGAGTCCGAGGTCGCCATCGAAGCTCTCATGCGGGCACGATTGGTAGCCCCCGGGGAGCTTGACCTTTTCGAACGACTCGAAGGACTCTACGAAGCCGATGGTCGCAACGAGGATTTGCTCGCGCTGCTCGTGGAGAAGAAGGAATACGTCTGGGACGAGGATGAGAAGATCGGTCTCTTCGCTCGTGTCGCCGACATCCTGGGTAATCGACTTGACCGGCCGGAGGAGGCCATCTCCTGGCTGGAGGAACTCTTCTCTCTCACCGGACAGTCGCAACATGTTGCGGCGCGGTTGGAGGAGTTGTACCTGCAGTTCGACCGGTGGAGTGAACTGGCCCAGCTGCTGCGCGGCAAGATGGCGCAACTCGAAGGCGAGGAGCGGACGGCGGTGGCTTATCAACTGGCGGTCATCTCCCGCGATCACCTGGGAGATCTCCAGGGGGCCTTCGAACTATTCTCGGAGATTCTCGCCCGAGAGCCTGACAACGAAAGCTGTGTTGATGCACTCTCATTCCTGCTGAGCATGAGTGACGAGGATGGCTACGATACCATCGTGCTCAAGGTTGTTGACGTGCTGGAACCCCTCGCCCGGGAGCGAGAAGACTGGTCGCGACTGGTGGATGTACTTGAGGTGAAGGCCAATAATGCCCCGGAAGAGAAGGCGGCGGCTGCTGCCTGGTTGGAACTGGGGCGAACCTGCCAGGAACGCCTCGACGAACCGGCTCGAGCCCTGGAAGCTTACGGTGCTGCCGTGTCGGCCCAACCGTCCAACCAGGAAGCACTTGATGCTCTCCTCGGGGCCGCCAGTGACGGTGCTGAAGGGGCCGTCCGCAAGAGTGTGATTGCTGCCCTGGAGACCGCCATTGGTGACATTGAGTCCACCGACGAGGTCAGGGCATTGGCCGCTCTGGCAGGGTTGCTGCGAGAGGCAGGGGATGACCTGCCGCGCGCTGCCAGGACTTATGAGCGCCTCCTGGAACTGGCTCCGGATGCTCTGGACCACTATGAGGCTCTGGACCAGATCTACGCCTTTCAGGATGATGCCGAAGGCCGGATTCGGGTGCTGGGGGAGATGGTGGAGCGACTCGATGGTCCCCGCCGGGCCCAGGTTCTGGTCGAGTTGGCCCAGTTGCTGCTGGCCAACGACGAACAGAGCGATGCCGTCGATGCTCTCTACCGGGCCCTCGAAACTCCAGATCACCTGGACGATGATCGGCAGCCCCTGGCTTTCCATCTCCTGGAGGAGGCTCTGGAGAGTGATGAGCGATGGTTCGACCTCTGCGAGGTTCTCGGCCGGCGTATTGGCTTTGCCAAGGGCCTGGGCGAGGATAAGGCCCTGCGATATCGAGCTG
>CALGBT010000531.1 GCA_937884235.1 uncultured Pseudomonadota bacterium | reverse complement strand
CTATGCGTAGCGGTTTCGGAAACTTCTTCTTGCTCTTCGTCTGCGCGGCAATGGCGTCAGGTTGTCCCGACTTCTCCGCTCTGCAGGAAGCCACCGTGCCGTTCCAGCAGAGTCCGAGCTTGGATTCTCTCCTTGATGCCACCAGTGCCGCACCAGATGACCTCGGCGAGGAGCCGCTGGTGGATATCCTCCTGCCGCAATTGGATATTGCCCTCGACGACCTTGAAGGGTTCACTCTGGTTGCCGTAGAACCCGCAACCGGAGATATCCAGGGAAAAGACGTTGTCATGCTCGTAGGCTCCGGGTTCCACGATGCCATGGAGGTCTTCTTCGGCGAGGCCAAGGGGTCCAAGCCCTTTGTTGTTAATGATAACTTCGCAACCGTCGAGACGCCGCCGCACTGGCCCGGACTGGTCGACGTCCGGATCGTGGGGGAGACTGGAGAGGTTGTGGTGTTGTCTGCCGGTTTTCAGTTCACTGCGGACCTCATGGTCGAAACTCTGGTGCCTGACATCGGTCCCGCCGCAGGCGGCACTCCAGTACTCCTCAGTGGCACTGGCTTTGTCCCGGGTTGTGAGGTCCATTTTGCCGGGCGCAAGGCACTCTCCACAACGCTCCTTGACCCCTTTTCCTTGCAGACTGTCAGCCCCCCAGGGGACTGTGGACTGGTACCCGTGCACGTCCTCTGCGGTGACACCCAGGGACTGTTGAAGGATGCGTTCTCCTACCAGGGCTTGCCGACGGTTCAGTCCCTCTGGCCGGCGGTGGTGCCAGAGTCAGGGGGCACTTGGGTTGACCTGCTGGGCAGTGATTTTACGCCGGCCATGGTGATCCATGTGGGAAGCGAGACCGTACCCTGGTACGACCTACTCTTCCTCGCCCCGGGCCATGTTCGCTTCAAGGTGCCCGCAGGCGTTGCGGGACCAGCAACACTGACCATCGAAACCAGCTGCGGGACCGGTTCCTGGGACGACCGCCTGGTCTATGTCGGAAATGCAGGCGGTGGCTCGCCCGAGTTGCTCGGTGTTGTCCCCGCTGCTTTTCCAGCTTGTGCCGGGGGGTTCCTTACAGTTGCTCTCTCCACCCTTGGGGATCCCACGCAATTGGAGCTTCTGGCCAACGACGAACCCCTCCTGTTGCTCTCCTACGATGAGGATCTGGGCGTTGTCGATGTGAAACTACCGCCCGGTCCCCCGGGGTCAGTGGAAGTTCGAGCCGTGGTCGATGGGCAGGAGGCGGCCGGCGTCGCCGTGGTGGAGCGGCTGGAAGGACCAGCGATCACCGAGGTCTCGCCGGCCTCGGGCCATGCCGGCGGTGGCAGCGATGTGGCGATTGAGGGTTGCGGTTTTGCTGACGAGGTGGAAGTCCGGTTCGGTTCCAACGTGGCGCCGCAACCGCTGGTCTTCTCAGGCAGTACTATTGGAGTAGTGACGCCCCCCGGGTCGCCGGGGCCGACGACGGTCCAGGTAACCAGCAAGACGGGTACTGCCACTCTCTTCGACGGTTTCACCTATCTCACGGATCAACCCACCCTCTATTTGGTCTCTCCCCACATCAGCTCGGTGGCGGGCGGGACCTATGTGCGTTTCTACGGTGCGGGGATGCCCGCTAATGCGACTCTCTTCGTGGGCGAGCAACCGTGCTTTGACAAGTACTTTGTCAACGGTTCGCTGATAACGGCACGAGTGCCTGCCAACGCCGCAGGCACCTACGATGTGCGCTTGGAGTGGCCTGGGGGGGCCGTGGAGTTGGTCCAGGCTTTCACCTATTTCGACCCCCTGTCGAAGCAAGGCGGCACTTGGGGCGGCCCCATCGAAGAGGCGGTTAACGTGACGGTCCTTGATGGCAGCAATGGCAAAGGTCTGCCTGCCGCCTTCGTTATCCTCGGCGACGAGTTGCAAACGCCCCACCAGGGTTTCACGGATGAACACGGCCAGATTACCTTTTCACTGCCAGGGCTCGCCGGGCCGGTGGCCGTGACCGCCGCCAAGGTAGGCTATTCTCTCTATAGCGTCGTCCACTATGATGCGGCCAACGTGACGGTCTATCTTTATCCGATACAGTTGCCCGGCTCCGGCGGCGGCGGCACTTATACCCCCATGCAGTCCTATATTGCCGGACGCGTCTATGGGTTGGACAAGTATGTCATCGTGCCACCGGGCAACTGCAGCAAGAAGAACGTTGCCGGGCCTCTCTGCGATGCCTGTGAGAGCGATGCTGACTGTGTCGGGGATGACCCCGACCTCGAAGCCCGTTGTCTGGATATCGGGGACACGGGTCGCTATTGTGTTACCGGCTGTCTGCAGGAGGCCGATTGCCCGGCAGATTTTGTCTGCTCCAAGGTCGACTTCGATTTCACCGGCTGCTGGCCCCGCGGCGGAGAGCGGTCAGTCCGCTGCGAATCGTCTAAGGGGAGCATGTTTGGCAATCCGCCAAATCCGGGCCCGGGCGGCACCACCAACTCCCATGACATCTACTTCATCAATGCCGTTACAGGTGAGATGGCAGTGGTTTGCTATGGTGGTTACAGTGACCCCGATACCTATCAATTCGTGCCCACGGTTATGGGTATTCGCCGCCACATTATTGTCCTCAATGGGGATGTTGTGAAAGACCAGGATGTCCATCTGAACATCCCCCTGACCCGCGAGGCGCGCATCGCCTTCCACAGCCTTCCGCAATACCCTGATGGAATTCGCAAGCCCTATCTGCTGCTCAGTCTGGAGCTGGGGAAGGAGGGCTATATCAATCCCCCGAGCGCCCCTGTCTGGGTGGAGGATGGCGGCTACTATCGTGTCGCTCCGTTGCCCGCACAAATGACTGGTCCGCTGCTGGGCACGACCTATTCAATCTATGCCTCGGTGCAATCTGACACCCCCTATTCCATGCCCTATTCCGTGCGCATGGTCACCGCAGTAGAGAGCCTCTTTGGTGACGGCATTGTGCGAGTCGATGAGGAAGGCATCTCGGCGGTGCAACTCCCCATCGAGGGCGACGTCGTGGGGATAGCATTTCGTTCCGATTCGGACATCTATGTGGCCACCGGGAAGGGGGAGTTGATTCACTTCGATGGTATCGGCTGGACTCCTGCGGGGCTACCTTTCACGGCTCAGGGCTTCACCACTATGTTTGAGGATGCTGCCGGCCATCTCTGGGTTGGCGGTGCCAAGGGTGATGTCTGGCATTTCAATGGCACCTCATGGACCTGGATCGATACCGGCTACAGCCTGCCCGTAAAAGATCTCTGGGCGGCTGGCGGCAAGGCCATCGCAGTCTATTCCGCCTTCTTCACCATCGTCGGTGACTATGGCATCGAGCAGACGGTCCTGGCGCCGGCCGGACAGCAACTCATTGGCGTGTGGGGAGCGGACTACGAGGACCTCTACTTCATCTCCAAAGGGGTTGTCTGGAACTACGCCGCCGGAGCCTGGGATGCTCTGGCAGTCGGAGCCTCATCCGACTTCGTCGATTTGGACGCGGCCTCACCGGACGATATCTGGGTCATCGCCAATCCCGGCAAGGTGCTACGCTTCGAGGGCGACGGGTACGAGGAAGTGACGCTGGACCCGGCAACGCTCTTCACCACCGTCGTGGTCCGTCCTGATGGCAAGGTCTTCCTTGGTGCTGCTGACGGCCAACTCTGGACCTACCAGGCCGGCGCTTTCAATGTGCAGGATACCGGGACCCTGCAGGACCTGCTGGTGGTGGCAGCCGATAGCTCCGGCACCAAACTGCTGGCCGCCGGGGCCCAGGCATACAACCTCGGTCCCTTTATGGCGTTTCCCCACATCTTGCAGCCGGAGGAGGATGGAGTCTTTGACTTCTCTTCGCTGCATTGGGACTACTGGTCTGCGGACGCCAAGGCAGACTTCCACAACATCATTCTTTCTTCGGAAAACGGCTTCTCATTCTGGACCATGGTGGTTGACGGCGAGGTTACCGAAGTGAAGCTGCCACCCATCGTCAAGGCCCTGGGTCTGAATCTCTATCCGGATGGCGGCA